>JAQSYB010000047.1 GCA_029256365.1 Clostridia bacterium | reverse complement strand
TCGCCTTTTTCCTAGCTTTGCTTCGCAAATAGCTATAAATAAAAGCCTATTACTAAAAAGTAATAGGCTCTTATTGATATATTATCTTGGTTCTACGCGGAATTTGATAGCTGTTCTATCTTCACCATCTATTACAATCTCGGAGAAAGCAGGAACCACAACTAGGTCAATACCATTTGGTGCAACAAAGCCTCTTGTAATAGCAATTGCTTTAACAGCTTGATTAACTGCACCAGCACCAACCGCTTGTAATTCTGCAGTTGATTTTTCCCTGAGGATAGCTGCCAGTGCCCCTGCAACAGATTTTGGCTGTGATTGAGCTGATACCTTTAGTATATCCATTATTCCCATAACCCCCCATTTGTTTGTTGAATAGTAAATATATTCTATATTTTATGTCTAATTCCTTCAAATTTCCAAAATGTTGTGAAAACTTTTATAGACATTATATTTGTATATTCGCCATATTTCAGCATTATGGTTTGAGGTTCTATATCTATTGCCTGGAAAACAACGATTTTTTCTATTTTCATATTTGCTTTGATGTAATCAATATTACTTCTTTTTTGTCCTAATATGTCGGATATGTCTCGGGGGTTAACATGTATTTCTAATTCTTTAATGGATATTGCATCTTTTAGCATAAAAGACATCATATCTCTATAAATTGACGATACCACCAATTGTCTCATGGAAGGGTGAAAGGGTCCTGCTACTACTTCCTTGCCTTCTATGATATTCTCTGTAGGCTGCAGACCTATTCTAATCACATCTACATGATTCTTTTCAAATAGTATAAGCAAGTTTTTACAAACTTCAACTGCTTCCTCTAGAGTAAGAGGTTGATACAATCCCGAATGATACATTCGCTCCATTTCAGTATTGGTAATTACAAGGGCAGGGTAAATTCTTGCAATATCAGGTTTTAGTTCTATTAGTTTCTCTACGGTATCTATGCTTTTCTGCATGGTATCTCCCGGCAAGCCCACCATAACCTGCACTCCGATGGTAAAACCATGTTTTTTCAACAATGCGACCGCATCAATTACATCCTTCGCACTGTGCCCTCTATTGCTAAGTCGCAGAACTTCCGCATCCATTGACTGCACACCCAGCTCTACAATTTGAACCTTATATTTCTTGAGAACTTCTATTACCTGCATATCGATGCAGTCTGGTCTCGTAGAAATTCTAATGTTTTTTATAATTCCGTCGTCAATATATGGCTGCACCGCTTCCAAAAGCTCCTGCTGCTGATCTATTGGTATGGCAGTAAAGCTGCCTCCAAAAAAAGCAACCTCAATGACTGCACTTTCACGAGGGATTGTCCTTAAGTGCTCTTCAATTTTATGTACCACATCTTCTTTTGATGCATCTCCCCCATGACCGGTTATTTTCTTCTGATTGCAGAAGACGCAATCATGAGGACAACCTCTATGAGAGACAAAAATAGGAATAATATAATGCTTTTTATTCATTTTCTATCCCAAGCTTTTCTACCGCATCCTTCGCTGCCGCTTGCTGTGCTTCCTTCTTACTGTTGCCGCTGCCAAGACCCAATATTTTTTCATCCAGCATAATCGCCATCTCAAAGGTCTTGCTATGATCCGGACCCGCCTCTGACAATAGCTTATAGTTTATTTTTCCATGACTTGTTTTTTGTATATGCTCCTGAATAAAAGACTTATAATCCGAGATAATCTTGTTATGGATCGCTTGTTTGATGGTGCTTTTCAATGTATTCAGTACAAAGGTTTTACTCTTTCCAAGTCCCCCATCCAGATAAATCGCTGCAATTAAGGCTTCAAATGCATCGGCCAAAATAGAAGGCCGCGTACGCCCTCCAGTTAACTCTTCTCCTTTGCTGATTGCCAAATATTTGCCTAGATTAATCTTGCAGGCAGCTGCATGCAAGGATTGCTCACATACTATATTGGCTCTTATCCTTGTCAATTGCCCCTCTGCCATATGATTGCAGGTTTTAAATATGTATTGGCTCACGATCATGCTCAGAATTGAATCTCCTAGAAACTCCAACCTTTCATTGTGCTCCAAAACCTCCTGCTTGTTTGCTGTATAAGAGCTGTGTGTCAAGGCTGTATTTAACAAGGTTATATCATCGAAGGCATAGCTGATTGCACGCTGAAATTCTGCTAATTCCTTTGTTCTTTTGCTTTCATAGGTTGACATGGTATTCCTCCCTGATATACAAACATATATAAATACTAATATAGCTCATTCTGATATAAATCATCACATAATATTCATATATGCAAGTATATGTAAATTATTTTATATATAACAAGAGATTGGCAGACGTATTGCTACAAATCTTGCCAATCTCTAATTTATATTGTAAAGAAAATTAGCCTATACAAAATCAGATGAAACATCTACTTTGCACATTTTTATTTCAAGGCCAATGTTTGATACAAACACATTATATCACTTATTGATATTTTTTCAATATAATCGTCGCATTATGCCCGCCAAAACCAAGGGAATTAGACAGTGCATACTCAACATCCTTATTGATGGCTTTGTTTGGTACATAATACAAGTCACAGTTTTCATCTGGTGTTGTATAGTTGATTGTTGGCGGTATGATTCCTTCGTTTATAGCCATCAAACATGCCATTGCCTCTATAGCCCCTGCAGCACCCAACAAATGGCCTGTCATTGACTTTGTGGAGCTTATAGCCACATCCATAGCGTGTTCGCCCATAAGCTTCTTAATAGCCATAGTTTCAAACTTATCGTTCATTTCCGTTGATGTACCGTGGGCATTGATATAATCAATGTTCTCTACCTTAATTCCAGCATCGTCTACAGCCATTTGCATGGATCTGTATGCGCCTGATCCGTCTGGTGCTGGTGAAGTGATGTGATACGCATCTCCTGTAGCTCCGTAGCCAACAACTTCTCCGTATATTGTCGCACCCCTTTTTTTCGCATGCTCTAGCTCTTCTAATATAAGAATTCCTGCACCTTCACCCATAACAAAGCCGTCTCTGTCTTTGTCAAATGGTCTGCTTGCAGTTTTTGGATCGTCGTTTCTAGTTGACATTGCTCTCATGGCACAGAAACCAGCAAATGACAAAGGAGTAATAGATGCTTCTGAGCCGCCTGAAACCATAACATCTGCATCGCCTCTTTGAATCATTTTATAGGCCTCTCCAATTGCATTGGTAGCGGATGCGCAAGCTGTTACAACCGTTATATTTGGACCCTGTGCATTAAATGCGATAGAAATATTACCAGCAGCAATATTTGAAATCATCATTGGTACAAAGAATGGGCTTACTCTACTTGGACCTTTTTCCTGTAGAATAATATGTTGATTTTCTAAGGTTTCCATTCCGCCTATGCCTGAGCCAATGCAAACACCAAAACGACTGTTGTCAATATCCTCTATATTTAGTTTTGATGAATCTATAGCCATTTTTGTTGCCGCAACTGCAAATTGTGCATATCGATCCATTCTCTTTGCTTCTTTTCTGTCTATATAATCAACTGGATCAAAACCCTTTACTTCACCTGCAATCTTTGTATCATAACCCTCTGTATCAAATCTTGTAACCATATCGATACCAGATTTTCCTTCTTTTAGGGCAGTAAAAAACTCTTCAACACCTATTCCAACTGGAGAAATAACTCCCAAACCCGTTATTACAACTCTATTCTTATTCAAATAATTCCTCTCCTTAAGTAAAATAATAATTTCTATATATAAATCACGGGTAGGCATTGAGACCCACCCCTACTGAGTATTTAACTATAATATGAAAGATTGTAGGGGCTGGTTTCTGTACCAGCCCGAGCACATAACTCCAAAAAAAGAGCCCCGAATTCTCGGGACAATTTTTATTGGTTATTTTTTATGTACTCAACTACATCTCCAACTGATGAAAGCTTTTCTGCTTCCTCATCTGGGATTTCAATATCGAATTCTTCTTCAAGCGCCATCAATAACTCAACGATGTCAAGTGAATCAGCACCTAAATCATCTATGAAGGAAGACTCCATTGTCACTTCTTCAGCTTCTACTCCAAGCTGTTCTACAACCTTTTCTTGCACCTTTTCGAATATCAACCTGTTCACCTCCCTTCAGGATTTATATTTAGATAATATTACATAACCATTCCACCGTCAATATTTATTACTTGACCTGTTATATAGTCAGAATATTCCGACGACAGGAATAGAACAACATTTGCTACGTCCTGAGGCTCTCCACCCCTTGCCATTGGTATATTTATCATAAATTCTTCTCTCACCTTTTCTGGTAAAGAAGCAGTCATATCGGTTTCAATATATCCAGGCGCTACTGCATTTACATTCACATTTCTTTTTGCTAATTCCTTGGCTATGGATTTTGTAAAACCGATTAAACCAGCTTTTGATGCAGCATAATTGGATTGTCCCGCGTTACCCATTACACCTACAACAGAAGCTATATTAATTATTTTACCCTTTCTTTGCTTCATCATAACCTTGGATACATGCTTTGTGCATATAAATGCGCCTTTGAGATTGATATCAATTACAGCTTGAAAATCTTCCTCAGACATTCTAATCAGTAGGTTATCACGAGTAATACCCGCATTATTTACTAATATATCTATGCTATCGAAATGATTTAATACTTCTTTTACCAAATTTTCTATCTCATCATTCTTAGATACATCAGCCTTTACCGCCAAAGCAGAAACCCCAAGCTTCTTTGCTTCTTCTACAACTTCTTCCGCTTCTTTGCTGCTTCTGGTATAGTTAATGACTATATTTGCCCCTGCTGCCGCTAAGGTCATAGCGATTGACTTCCCTATGCCTCTTGCTCCACCAGTTACAATAGCAGTTTTTCCTGTTAATTGCATTACATTCTCTCCTTTATGCTTGCAATTGTATTATTCAAGGATTCTATATCCTCTACGTTGAATACAGCTGCAGTTTTATCTATTTTTTTCACAAAGGCAGATAGTGATTTGCCTGGACCGACTTCAATGAAAGTGTCAACTCCCATATCTATCATCAGTCTAACACTGTCCTCCCATAGTACAGATGAGCTCACCTGATCTATTAGACATTGTTTTACTTGATTCTTATCCTTTATAACCTGTGCATTTACATTGGCTACTACAGGTATTTCCAGGTCCTTTACTTCAACCTTATCTAGTTCCATTGCAAGTCTTTCCCCTGCTGGCTTTAATAAACTTGAGTGGAAGGGTGCGCTTACTGGTAGAAGTATTGCTCTTCTAGCTCCCTTTTCCTTTAAAATTTCACAAGCACGCTCTACTGCTTTTGTGTGGCCTGCTATAACAATCTGTCCCGGACAGTTATAGTTTACCGCTTCAACTACACCAAAGTCGCTTGCCATTTTAAGACACTCAAGAACCTGATCTTTTTCCATGCCTAGCACTGCCGCCATTGTTCCTTCACCTGCCGGAACAGCTTCTTGCATGTATTTGCCTCTTTGCTTTACAACCGCTACAGCATCAGAAAAATCAATTGCATTTGCTGCCACCAATGCTGAATATTCACCAAGACTTAGTCCTGCGGCAATATCTGGTACGATACCTTTTGATTTCAGCACCTCCAAAATTGCTATACTAGTTGTAAGTATGGAAGGCTGTGTATTTTCTGTTTTCTTTAACTCTTCTTCGCTTCCCTCAAAACAAAGGGCTTTCATATCGATACCTAGTCTTTGACTGGCAATTTCATAAATATCCATTGCCTGCTTATAGTTTTCAGCTATCTCTTTTCCCATACCGCTATATTGTGCCCCTTGACCAGGAAAAATACATGCCAATTTAGCCAAAACTATCCCTCCTTATATGTTTTTCAAAGTGCCAACAGTAACTTTTGCACCATTTATAATATCTTCGATTATTTTTCTTGCAGGCCTTATTTCACTTATCATACCGCTGATTTGCCCTGCCATAATTGAACCATAATCAGCATCCCCATCTACAACTGCATCCTTTAGCTTACCAACTCCAAGCTTTTCAAACTCTTCAACGGATGAGTTGTTTGCTTCCAGCTTTCCAAATTCTCTTGCTAGCTTGTTTTTAATGATTCTCACAGGATGCCCAGTCATTCTTCCAGTTACTACGGTTCCTCTATCTCCAGCCTTTAGGATTGCATTTTTATAATTGTCATGGGCTGTACATTCCTCCGCACAAACAAACACTGTGCCAAGCTGAATTCCTTTTGCGCCTAAAGCCAAAGCCGATATAAGACCTCTGCCATCTGCTATGCCTCCAGCTGCAATAACTGGAATGTTTACAGCATCTACTACTTGAGGCACCAATGCCATAGTGGTTAATTCACCTACATGACCGCCAGACTCCATGCCCTCTGCAATCACTGCATCTACGCCATCTTTTTCCATTTTCTTTGCAAGTGCAACGGAAGGCACAACAGGTATAATCTTTGTACCAATTTCCTTAAACATAGCAATATACTTTGCTGGGTTTCCAGCTCCAGTCGTAATAACCGGAACTCTTTCCTCATATACTACCTGAATAACATCTTCAACAAAGGGTGACAACAACATTATATTTACTCCATAAGGCTTATCTGTCAATTTCTTGACCTTCCTTATTTCATTTCTTACAAAATCAGCAGGAGCATTACCTGCACCAATTATACCCAAGCCTCCGCCATTTGAAACAGCCGCAGCCAGCTCAGCAGTGGCTACCCAAGCCATACCGCCTTGAATAATCGGATACTCAATACCTAGCAATTCACATATTTCTGTCTTAAACATAATTACCTCCCGTAATTCTTCCATCTAATAACACCAGCACCCCAAGTCAAACCTCCGCCGAAGCCAACCAGAACAACAATATCGCCGTCCTTTAAGCATTTCTGCTCATTTGCTTCATCTAAAGCTACAGCAATCGATGCCGCTGACATATTGCCATATTTGTTTACGTTTACAAATACCTTATCCTTAGAAATTTTCAATCTTTTAACAGCAGATTCTATAATTCTCGTATTGGCTTGATGAGGAATGAGAAAATCGATATCTTCTTTCTTCAATCCACAGTTCTCCAATGCCTTTTCTGCTGCCTCTCCCATGATCTTTATGGCAAACTTAAATACCTCACTGCCATCCATCTGCACATAGTGCATCCTATCCTTAATTGTTTGTTCTGTAGCAGGCATTCTAGATCCACCAGCTGGTAGAGTTAACAGATGACCGGCATCTCCATTGGCCCCTAAGTGAGTGGCCAAAACTCCATAGCCTTCTTCAACCTCTGCCATAATGACAGCTCCTGCACCATCTCCAAACAGAATACAAGTATTCCTATCTGTATAATCAACGATTTTCGAAAGTGTCTCTGCTCCAATAACCAATATTTTCTTGTAAACTCCAGTTCTGATAAAACTGTCTGCAATTGTCATTCCATACATAAATCCTGAACATGCTGCTTCTAAATCAAAGGCTGCAGCATTTACAGCTCCTATGTTTTTCTGAACAATGCAAGCTGTTGATGGGAATCCAAAGTCCGGAGTTACTGTTGCGACAATGATAAGATCTATTTCTTCTGCTTTTATGCCTGATTTTTCCATTGCATTTAACGCAGCTTTTGTTGCCAGATCTGAAGTAGCTGTATTTTCATCAGCTGCTCTTCTTTCTTCAATTCCTGTTCTAGAAATAATCCATTCATTATTTGTATCAACAGTTTTTTCAAAATACTCATTCGTTAGCGTTCTCTCCGGCACATAGCTACCTGTGGCAATTATACCGGCATGCTTATTCAGCATCCTCAACAGTATCAACCTCCATATTTAAAATTTCTTGTCTTATTATTTCCAAGCACTTGTTGTCATATAATAACTTTGCTTGTCTTATTGCATTTTTGACTGCCCTTGCATCTGAACTGCCGTGGGCCTTAATCATAATTCCGTCGATCCCCATAAAAGGAGCCCCTCCAACTTCCTTATAATCAAACTTCTTCTTAAAGGCTCTTAAGCCCTTCTTCAGCATTAACGCAGCTATTTTCGTCATGGTATTCTGCATCAATATTCCCTTTAGCATATCAAATATAACTTGGGCTACGCCCTCTGTGTTTTTAAGTAAAACATTGCCAGCAAAACCATCGCACACACATACATCACATACGCCCTCCGCAATATCTCTCGCTTCTATGTTGCCTATAAAATTGATATTCATTCTGCTTAGAAGCTCAAAGCTCTGTTTTGTCAGCTCATTGCCTTTGCCTTCTTCAACACCAACATTTAATAATCCTACTCTTGGTTGATCAATGCCCATTACCTTTTCCATATATATGGAGCCCATCATGGCAAATTGCTGCAGGTTCTTAGGCTTGCAATCAAGATTTGCACCAGCATCAATGATCATACAGGAGCCTTTCATAGTTGGTATCAAAGGCGATAAAGCAGGTCTATCAATGCCCTTAATTCTTCCTACCTTTAGCAATGAACCAGCCAAGAATGCACCTGTGCTGCCTGCCGAAAGAAAAGCGTCACAGACTCCATCTTTTACTTGCTTTAATCCTACTACCATTGAAGAGTCCTTTTTCTGCTTAATTGCAGTTACCGGTACATCGTCGTTTCCAATTATCTCAGAAGCTTCTATAATTGAAATTTTGTCATTGCTCTTATCTTCTTCACTCATATATTTATGTATTTCAGTTTTATTCCCTATGAGGCAAACCTCTACGTCAAATTCCTTTACACCCAGTACTGCACCCATAACAGCTGATTTTGGTGCATGATCTCCACCCATTGCATCAATTGCTATTTTCATATATTAATCCTCCTTGCTCTGATCATTGCTTAGTGAAACCAGAATAAACTTCCCTCTGAATACCTCAAGCTGCTTTACTTTAATAAATACCCATACAAAATATTTATTGCCTCTTGTTCTGGTTACCTCAGATTTGGCTATTAACTTATCTCCAGCAAAGACAGGATTCTTATATTTTATATTAGCAGTGCCAATTAAGGCAACAGTAGCATCAATTACAGCGATAGCTAAGGATTCAGCTTGGGCAAATATATGGTGACCCTTGACCACATCCGTTTTTTCAAAGGCAAAACTGCTGTCTGTCTCTAGGATGGACATACCTGCTTTGCCTAGCTCAAGGTCAATAAGCTCTCCTACTATTTCCTTGCCATGCAAGGATTTCACCTTTGTATAATTGTTTTCAGCTACATTCTTAATTCTTTCCCTTAATTCTGGGATACCCAGCTCCAATCTATCCAATCTGATAGTTTGAATGCTTACTGTGAAAGCCTCTGAAAGCTCTTCATCTGTCACAAAAGGATCAATCTTAAGCTTTGCTAATAAATTCTTCTGTCGATCTCTTTTGCTCATTCCCTTTTTGTTCACGGTACATCACTCCTAATAATAGTAATTAGTTTTAGTACCTAGTGCTAATATTAAGTATATATTATACTAGGTTCTTTATGCAACAACTTTTTTTGGTTGTTACAGTATATTTACAATTCCAGCCACGCATCAACTTCGATAATAAATAGTATTCATGAGTAACTCATTGTGCCTATTATTATCATCTGCTCATATATTCATCTTAACAAATTGTACCAAAATAAAAAAGAGTAAAAAAAAGTCTCAGGCGCATCGAGCACCTTCGCCTTTTGCCTGGATTTGCTTCGCAAATGGCTGTAAAAAAAATAACAGCTGTATTCAATACAGCTGTTATTTAATAATTCTCTACTTGTTCTCTACAGAAATAACAGTCCTATTTTTGTGTGGTAGCTTTGGCTCATGGCATTGTGGGCATGAAACCAAGCCTGGCAGTATAAGCTTCCAATTAGCTCTTCTCTTGTCTCTTCTGGATTTTGAGTGTCGTCTCTTTGGCAAACCCATCCTAAACACCTCCTTGCTTATCTTGAAGTAACTTTTGTAGAACCTGCAGTCTTGAATCAATTTCTTCAGTCTTGCATCCGCATGATCTTTGATTATTGTTTGTACCGCAATCTGGACATAGTCCTTTGCAGTCTGTTGTACATAGTGGCTTCATAGGCAATTCTGCAGCAATTTCACTCAATACTATATCAGTCAAATCTATTTCATTGCTAATGTAAATTTGTTGGTCTTCATCAGTCTGAAAACCTTCCTTTACAAAAGTATGAATTGAGCTAGCGCTTACATCGGCAACATAGTTTTCTATGCATCTTGAACATTGAATCTCTACCTTTGCTGATGCTTCGTACTCCACTTCGATTTTACCTTCATAGTTGACCGCATATCCTCTTACACTCAAGGGTGGCAAGGTTTTGAAGGACTGATTATTAAAAACCAATTCATATTGATTATTATCGATAATATCAAAACTTTCTTTGATACCCTCGCACCTTAAAATCTTCGATATATTAATTTTCATTTTACCACCTCTATGTAATTAACAAATTTTATTATACAAATCAAATATTATTTTGTCAAGAAAAAAAGCTTTACATGCAAACATTTATAACTATGTAGAATTTTTCTATCTAAATAATACCTATCTAGTATAACACTTATTATTATGTTTACCAATCATAAAAAATAAAAACATAAAACAGGCTTTCGCCTGTTTTAATTTTTATCATTATTTATTTATTAAAGTCATTGTATCTCTTGCAATCATTAGCTCTTCATCTGTTGGTACGATTAGAACCTTCACTTTTGAGCCTTCTGCTGAAACATCAGTAAGCTTTCCTCTTACATTATTCTTTTCAGCATCAATCTTTATACCGAAGAAGTCCATATCCTTACAGATTGATTCTCTCACTAAGCCTGAGTTCTCTCCGAGTCCAGCTGTGAATATGATTGCGTCTGCGCCGTTCATAGCTGCCAAATAGGAGCCTATGTACTTTTTCACTCTATAGTTGTATATATCCAAAGCCAATTGAGCGTTTTCGTTGCCCTTTTCTGCTGCTTCTTCTATATCTCTAAAATCACTGCTTAGCTTGGATATTCCAAGTACACCAGATTTCTTGTTCATTAAGCTGTTAACCTGCTCTGATGTAAGATTTTCTTTTTCTTGTAGGAAGGTTACGATTGCAGGATCCATATCACCAGCTCTTGTACCCATTACCAAGCCCTCAAGAGGTGTAAAGCCCATTGAAGTATCTACTGACACAC
The DNA here is from genome assembly GCA_029256365.1 of Clostridia bacterium. GTDB lineage: Bacteria > Bacillota > Clostridia > Lutisporales > Lutisporaceae > GWB2-37-7. The sequence goes on along the minus strand of JAQSYB010000047.1, from coordinate 3,475 downwards.
CTTTGTTTACTGCTGCGATACTTGCACCATTTCCTAAGTGGCAAGTGATCAACTTAAGCTCTGAAAGGGGCTTTCCTAGGAATTCTGCAGCCTTCTGGGATACATATTTATGAGATGTTCCGTGGAAACCGTATCTTCTTATTTTGTACTTTTCATACAATTCATATGGCAATGCATAGATATATGCTGCCTTTGGCATTGTTTGATGGAATGCTGTATCGAATACGCCTACCATTGGAACACCTGGCATAATCTTTTCGCATGCTTCAATACCCATAATGTTTGGTGGGTTGTGAAGCGGTGCCAGCTCTATGCACTCAGTAAGTGCATCCATTACTGCTTTGTTAAGAACTACTGATGTAGCAAACTTCTCTCCTGCATGAACCACTCTGTGTCCTACTGCATTGATTTCACTCATACTCTTTATTACACCATGCTTTGCATCTATCAAAGCATCTATAACACTTTGAATTGCTTCCATATGAGTTGGCATTGGCTTTTCAATCGTAACCTTATCACCCTCGCCTGGCTGATGCTTCAAGAAGGAACCATCTATTCCGATTCTCTCGCATATACCCTTTGCCAATACTTGCTCATTTTCCATATTTATCAACTGGTACTTCAAGGATGAACTACCACAATTGATAACTAATATTTTCATTATTTCATACCTCCCTATTCTTTTGTATACAGTATTATGTTTCTATAAAAATAAACATTTTCCTTCTTATAATCTGAAAATATTTATGTTTTATACATAATACACTGTATTTATCAATAATACTAATCATTGATTGAATTTGCAATGTTTATTGCATATAATATTTCTATTGGGGTATTAGAAAGCACACCAATAGAATGCACATCAATGATAAACAAGGAGCAAATATGAAAACCATAGGAATTATTTCAGAATATAATCCCTTTCACAATGGCCATGAATACCACATCCAAGCTGCTCGTCAGGAGTTTGGTGCAGAAAATATTGTATGTATTATGAGCGGCAGCTTTGTACAGCGGGGAGAGCCCGCCATGTTTGACAAGTGGAGCCGTGCCAAAATGGCTGTATTAAATGGTGCAGATTTGGTCATTGAGCTGCCCTATGTATATTCCTGTCAGCCTGCTGAGATTTTTTCCTTCGGGGCCATCAATATATTAAACAATCTTGGAATAATAGATGGTATTTGCTTTGGAAGTGAATTAGGAAGTGCCGATACTCTTACCCAAATAGCAGATTTGCTGATTCATGAGCCCGCGGACTTCAGTAAGCTGATGAAAGAGCATCTCAGTGTTGGAAATACCTATCCCAAATCTATTTCCCTAGCACTAAGTGATTACTATCAAAACAACAAAGAAATTTGCAGTGATATATGGGAAAATCCCAATAATATTTTGGGTATTGAATATATAAAGTCCATTATGCTGCTCCAAAGCCCCATGATTCCTTATACTATAAAACGGATTGCCAATAATTATAATGATACCAAAATACTGCAGCCCATCGCCAGCGCAACTGCAGTTCGAAGCGAGATAAAGTCCTTTGGATTTTCAGAAAGATTGCAAACAAGTCTGCCTAAACAGTCCTTACATATTATAAAAGATCTTTTCGCTATGGGCAAAGGTCCGCTATATTTAGACAACTATAGTGACATCCTACTTTATCGTATTCGAATCATGACTGCCGAGCATATCAAATCATTTATCAGTATACAGGAGGGTCTTGAGCATCGGATAAAAAAAGCAGCTGACAAAGCAAGCTGTATTGATGAATTAATTGAGGCGATTAAAACCAAGCGATACACACGGGCTTATATTCAAAGAATACTTTGCCACATATTAATTGACCTAAATTGGGAGAATTCAGTGGCATTTAAGCAGCCGGGTACCCCTTCCTACTGTAGAGTACTGGCTTTTAATGACAAAGGAAAGCAGCTTTTGAGAAAGATTAAGGACAGCTCACAGCATCCAATCATAAACAAGGTAGCATCCTTTCATACGGAGGATCCAATGTTAAGCAGGATGTTTGAATATGATCTCCGCTCAACAAACATTTATCACTTAGGCTACCACAAAAAAGAGTTTAAGAAAGCTGGAGAGGATTATTTCAGATCCCCTATATCAGTATAGAAATTACTTCGAATGAGTTCACCTCGTCTTTAATATAAATGTATTAAAGGTGAGGTGTTTTATTTGTTTAAGAAAAATATCGGTTCAATTTTGATGGCAATGATGTTATGCATACTTGTGATATACATTGTTATATTCCCAAATGAGTCCTTTCAGGCTGCTCAAGATGGGCTGATGCTTTGGTTTCATATTGTTTTGCCTGCATTGCTTCCTTTTTTTATTTTCGTTGAATTATTGATAGGCTTTGGGATTGTCAGCTTCCTAGGCAGCTGCTTTCGTCCAATTATGCGCCCCATTTTCAACATTCCCGGCGAAGGTGCCTTTGCTTTCTTTATGAGCATCGCATCAGGCTATCCTGTAGGTGCGAAAATTACTGCTTCCTTGTTGGAAAACAACACCTGCACCAAGGTAGAAGCCCAAAGAATGCTAAGCCTTTGCAGTACATCAGGTCCGTTATTCATTATAGGAGCTGTTGCTACAGGTATACTTAGAAATCCCAAGATGGGCTTCATGCTGGCTGTTGCACATTATTTGTCCGCCATAACTGCAGGGGTGGTAATGAGATTCTGGAGTGCTAAAAAAAAGAAAGACAATATCTATCAAATTGGCAGTCAATCAAAAAGCGTTCATCCACTGAAAGAAATGCTGGAATATCGAAAAAAAGACGGGCGTCCCTTTGGTGTTCTAATGGGTGATGCTGTAAAAAACGGTATGAATCTGATCCTTATGATTGGTGGCTTTATTATTCTTTTTTCAGTTATTTCCGCTATGCTGAAAAACTCCGGCTTCTTGTTTTTCTTCTCAAAAAACCTGAGTAAAATGCTTCCCTTTTTAAGCTTAGATCCTCAAGCAATAGCAAGTGTCATCATAGGAATGCTAGAGGTAACAAATGGTGTTAAGGAATGTGTTCTAATAGATATGGCCTTATTGAATAAGCTGATGCTGATAAGCTTTATGATTGGTTTTGGGGGATTATCCATCAATGCGCAGGTATTAAGTGTCATCGCAAAGGTAAATCTGAGATTTGGTCTATATAGTGTGATAAAGCTGTTTCAAGGAGCTGCAGCTGCATTTTATACATATTTGATTTTTAACGTTTTTGGTATTCAACAGGTGTTCAACAGCAATGACTCCCTCAATGTCAGCCAATATGTTAGGTATATGAACAGCGGTATGTATGATAAAATCGGCAGCACAACTGCTAATTTCATTTTTGTTTTGGTCTGTATGTTGATTTTTTCACTGTCCACCATGTTAAAAAGAGCTAAGGTTAGACCTTAGCTCCTTTATGCACTATTTATAAAGCTTTTCACTCGATCGTTCATTGGGTTATTGAAAAATTCTTCTA
>JAQSYB010000046.1 GCA_029256365.1 Clostridia bacterium | reverse complement strand
TGAAGGCAATAATATGCGATATTCGCATCAGAATCACCTTCATTTATGAGTTTTTTGCTTCATCCACCAGCTCTTCCATAGAGACTTCAAAACCGTTTACTTCCTGCACCTTTGCAAGATAATCAGCATATTCACCGGGTTTCAGCATTGTTTTCAATAATGCATCCGCTCCCATTATGCCATAGCTGTTTTGCAATTCTACGTCATTTAAATTAGGGAAAACTGTGCATGCTGCTGCAAGCTTTCCCAGGTATTGATTATAGTCTGTTTCTTGTGTGAATTGACCACGCTTTCCTGTAACAGGTACCTTCTTTGTGCATGCTTTTCGTATCATTTCATCCTCTGCACTTGTCAAACCTTTGACTTCCCATTCTACAGGTTTTTTGTCTTGATCTAAAAATCTTTTGGATGCAACATATTTTATTTTATCGTCCTTGATTACATTTTGGGCTAAAAAAGCACTTAAATTACTCATTATTCAAATTCCACCTTTCTTATTCTAACATTCCAGATAGCATATTGAAGGACTCAGGGATTTCAAAGTCCTCAAATGTGAATTCCATATCCTCTTCAAGATATTCTGCATCTGCATCAAACTTGGTTAGTATTCCGCCATCCATATTGCAGCCTTTTAGAATGATTGTTTGTCTGCCTACACCAGAGTTTGGATCTTCATTTGTAACTTGAATATCGAAATAGCTATCCTGGCCAGTCTCTTTAAAACGATACAACATTTCTCTAAATATTGAAGTATTGTAATGGAAGGTTGCCGAACCTGTTCCCTTCCAGCCAGTTGACTTATTCCCTTTACCTGTTCTCCCTAGGATCGGTACCTCTGCCTTCGTCTTTTCGATGGAGGCTTCCAGATTAATGGCCTGCATAAAATTATATCTACTACCTTCAATTGTTACAAAGCATTCTGCAAGTGAAGCACTTACAGAGTCTCTCGCATTCATTGTTTGCATACTTCATATCCCCTTTCTTATTGCACAATTACTGTCATATACAGCTTTGTCATTGCATTGAGTGGAGTAACCGGATTGCTGACTACTACTGACTTCTTATCGGCACCCTGTTCCACTACTACATCAGAAGCCTTGAAATCTTCAATAGCTTGAGTTCTAACCATTTCCTTATTGTACGTTACCAGCTCATTCCAAAATGCAGTTCTTCCAGAAGCATTGTTCTGAACCTTGCCAAGATACTTGCTGTTGAACAATAGTGCGATATCATTTGCGAATTGATCTAAAACTCTAATTACCTGGTTAGAGGAGAAATCCTCATTCTTTTCTGGTGTAACTGTAACAAATGAGTTTACATCATCAAGAACTCGCGCCTCGCTTCCAACCTTATGGAACATAAATTTACCTGTCTTGATACCTTGCTCAAGCTGACTTTGCTTGTAATTTACATCAATTGTGTACTCACCATCATATTTCTTATTGGCATTGCTTCTATTAATCGCACAAGCTGCGTTTGCACCTGTTACCCAGTAAATCAAGGATGCTCCATTGACACCTGCATCTAACACCGTATTCTCAACTGAAATAATGCCCTCATAATCAGCCGCAGTTCTATAAACAACTGTTTGGAACTTGATTCCGCTTGTATCACGCATTCTCTTTGTAAATTGTACAAACAAATCGATAACACTGGCTGTAGTACTTGGGCAGCCAATTGCATTGAAGCTGTATGCTTCAATCTTATCTAGGAATAATTGATAATCCGCACCTTCAACACTGGCCTTATTTGTTCCGCCAATTAAGTTCATTCCTGCTGACACAGACAAATCACCTATACCGCTAAATGTAACAAAATCATTTGCTATAAGCTCTTCTACCGTTCTAGCAAGCTGTGTTTCAACCTTAGTCGCACCAACGATAGTTGAAACTTCAAATAAAGTAGGATCATCAACATTAGTTGTAATAACTATCCTTATGTCATTGCCTCGAATTCCTGAATTCTTCGCTGTAACTGTTAAATTATCTGAAACAGTTGCAGCCTTAACTCCACTATTTAGCCTGTAGCAATACAATGTTTTTACATTCCTAAACAACTCTCTAATATCCTTCAGCTTTGGATCTGCATAATCATATCCGAATAGCTTCAAGGAGTTGCTTTGGAAGTCTGCCGCTTCCACCGTAAATACAGCATCGTCCTTACCCCAATCCAATTCAAGTGGAATTGCAGCAAAGCCCCTCTCACTCAACACAGCTGATGCTCTAGCTGCACTTGCAAAATTGATATAACTTCCCGGTAAAACTTTGTTTTGTGTAATATAATTTCCTCCGCCTAATGACATACTTAATCCACCTTACCTTTCATAAAATTGTTCATCAAGTCATCGACCTCTTCCAAACTGTATGACTTATCAGTTTGGAGCAATACATTCAATAAATCGATTCTATCCACGTATCGCTTGCTTTGAACTACCTGTTCCTTTGTGAATTTGTTTTTCTCGCTAAGTTCTTCCTTCATTGCTTTTCTAACTGCCAACTCACATCATTCCACCTTTCCTTTTGATTCATATTTGGTATATAACCGAAGTTATTTACCCTATTTTATTTAGCTCAATACATATTGCATCCTTATTAATTCGTTCATTTTACATCCATATTTACCTTTGCATTTTCCATTACTTCTTCCGCATCAGGCTTCTTTAAAATAAACATGTTAAATTCTACATGCATACGAAGTACTCCATCCACTATTTCATGGCTAATATTGCTGCCTCGAAGCGATTCTTCCCCTACGCTTATTTGCTCAAGAGCATCATACAGCCTGTCAGCAACCACATACATTTCTTCATTTTTATTTGATGTACCAGGATAATAACGTATATCCATTGGTTGTTTCCTGAAATACCGCTTGCCAATCAACTGCCTTTGACTTGGGTTCTTATACAAAATAAAAAAGCAAGGTTCTATAAAATCTTGCTCTGATCCCTCGGTATAAACCGTTATGGCAGGTCCGAATACTTCACTAAGTTTTACTGCAAGTCCATTCTTGATCTCATTTAGCATCTAGGCATTCCCCCAGGTTATTATTTTTTACGAATACTCAGGACTTTGCTCAGGTATATGTGTAGCGCCTTTGCTGCCTCATTACAATCCCTCCTTTTATACACTCATTAATACAAGTGATGGCTGATAATTTTCTTGCTCTTTAACGTCAACAATACCAAAATGACGAATTAAAATGATATAAGCTTGTTTCGTTATTTCTTTTTAATCTTCTTGTTGGTCTTATTACATTTAAGAAAACTCTCATTATTCTTCCAGCAGTCCTCACCAGGAGCCATACAAAAAATCACCTTTTCATTAATACGTGTTCCCCACACGCAACCAATACATTTCATACCTTTCACCTCTAAATAAAAAGAACACTTAAGCTTCTGCAAACTCAAATGTTCTTTTCAAATTATTCGTTTCCCGCAATTTCTCTATTTACATTATCTCAGCTTTATATATTGCATACAATTGCATCAATTGTGCACGAGATGTGCATTCGTATTATCCGCATTATTCTTGTCAAAGGGCTCAAATTACTTAGTCAAAGCATATCCAACAACAAAACACTAACTATATATTTCATGGACTACATCATCACTAAACAGTATAATCTTCAACTTATTAACAAGCTTATTCTTGTTTCTAGTAATTGTAGAAACATCTTTACTGAAAACATAGGCAATTTCTTCATGGGTGTTGCCTTCAAAATACTTCAGTTCAATCAGCTTGTAATAATCATCATTTTTTATTTCCATCAACGCACAGTCTATAATATTGAGAAATCGTTTTGTAACCAATATGGATTCAGAGATTGAGTTTATCTTATCTTCAACCTTTTCCATAACTGAATCTGTATTTATACCATTATTACCTGTTAATACCACAATTGATTTAGATCTTTCAGGCAGCCCATGCTTTTTAATTATTTCAATTTCCTCCTCTTTGAGAACGATTGCATTTTTAAAGTTTTTATAGTTATATAGAAGCTGTTCTGTTTTTTGAAAAGCTGTTTGATTGTTCTTCTTCATTAATCCTCGTCTTTTTAGTTCCAAAATTACCTTCTCTGCTGTTTGTTCTGAGGTTCTATTAATTATTGCGCTTAAGCTTACTTTACTTGAATTCATTTAGTACCCACCTTTCATTAAAAATCATCTTATTTTTCAAGTTTTTGTTATGTAAATTAAGCAGTTTGCCTAGAAATTCTGCTTAATATTCCCTTCCTACAAAAATAAAACCGACTTCAAATAATTGCATAGCAGCTATTTGCGATCGGTTCAGGCTCTTTGGCTCAGACTCATATGACTGTTCTTTTCTGTTTTATTTCGCTTATCTTAACTAAGATAGTTTATTTAATTACATCCCTATTGGCAGCCTCTATTTTCACTTCAACTTCATTGTGGCATTTCTTACATTTGATATATAGTTCGTGAACCTTTGCTCCGCTGCTAAACTGACAAATTTTCTGTCCGCACTTAGGACATGAAAACCAAGACCTTTTATTCGTTTTTTCTCCCATACACACTCCTCCAATGAATTTTCTATTTTGTACATATTTACTTTTCATTTTCCATGTAGTACAATTATATTATCCATTTAAGACAATGTCAATACTAATTCCCAATTATGGAAAGTATATATATTTTCCATAATGGACAATATATAATTTATTTGTAAGGAGTTGATAAAAACATGTTTACAAGCAGATTAAAAGATCTTCGGAGTGAAAACAAGCTAACTCAAAAGGAATTGGCTGAGAACTTAAATTTGACACATTCGACAATTTCAAAATATGAGCGTGGTGATTTGGAGCCCAGCAATGATGTTCTATTGTCTATTTCAGATTTTTTTGACGTATCTGTAGATTTTTTGCTGGGCAAAACCAATGATAGGTACTTTGGTACGAGCTTAACAAGACCTAAAGCAATTGATGCTGCTGAGGATCTATATAGAGTGGATCCAGATATGTTAATTCAGATGTGTAGAGCTACAAACCTACCAGAACAAGAGAGGCAAAAAATTAAGGAGTATTCTGCATTATTAATTGAAAAGTTCCTTCGCGAAAAAGCTGAAAAGGAAAAGAATTATGATTAGCAGTTATCGTCTTAATATTATTTCTGTTAAGGTTCAAGAACTGCATAAGCAGTTTAACATCGCAGAATTCCCAATTAAGATGCCTCAGATTTTAAAGAAATTCTATGGTGATAAAATAGTTATTAAACAAGTCGATATTCAAGGCAGTGCAGATGTAGTGGCCAACTATGATTCAATACATGATGTGACTGCTATTATTATCAACAAAAATAGAACAAGTCCACATTTACATAAAAGACTTAACTTTTCCTTGGCTCACGAATTGGGACATATCGTTTTAGGACATTATAAATTTTATGCATCGACAAATAAAGTTAGCTTAGATTATATAGAAGAAGAAGCAAATGAATTTGCTGCTCAGTTTCTTGTTCCTGAGAGGCAATTTATCATTAGGCCCTATGATGAGAAATGGCTGTCAGACATTTTCTTTGTATCTACTGAAGTTATTAAAAAAAGATATGAACATGTAAATAGCAGAAATAAGGCTAAATCAACAGAGCAAAAAAAACTGGATATGATGATAGACAAGTATTTATTTGATGTTTAGGAAACCTATTATATAAGGCGCTAGTTTGGCTTATATAATAGGTTTTTTTACTCCTATATATAAGTATTATAATTATGGCTTACTTAACACTAGCACCGCAATATCCACAGAACTTTGCATTCGGTTCTTTAGGTGCTCCACATCCGTTGCAGCAATTGCTAATGTTCTCATCGTCATTATCAAGCTTTTGATTTCTATCTGCTTTTTCATCGTCAAAAGCTTCATCAAATTTTTCACCAAATGCTTCATCAAATATTTTATTAATATTTCTACTAAGCTCTTTATTCATATTACCCTTTACAGTTTTACCGTTTATAGTAATAGTAGTACTTTTGGCAAAAGTAGTATTTTCTGAACCAATAGAATTCTTTACCATATCAGGTAGGCCTGCAAGGATACTTTGTACCAAAAGCTCTGGTTGATTTCCTGCAATGTTTTCACTCACTTCAGTCATTGTATTGTCATCTATTGTATCCTCGCTGTAAAGTTCTATACAATCAGCGCATAGCCATCTACTTCCAATCTTAGAACGATTCTTGCCAAGCACTTCGCCGCAGTTTGAGCAAACTATCTTTTGAGAAAAAAATCCCATTGTCCCCCTCCTAATTTATATCTAATTAATTTGAACTGTTCGTTACGCAAACACTTCAATGCTTGCTATATATATTCTATTCGTTTTGATTATTGTTGTAAAGAATTGGTTATTACATAACACAACTTTTGTTTTTGATAATATTATCTCTTTGTGTATTGTTCTGATTTCTTTGCTTTCTTTACGTTATATTCTTCATACTGGTTCTACCAATATAGACATCATATGGCAATTTTTTCTATTTTCTGTTATATTAAAACTATACAAATAAAGAAAGGACGTGTCTAGATGAAAAGACTGCTCATGTTAATTTTGGTTCTGTTAATACTATTCACTTCAATTCAAGTTCCTGTTTATGCCCAAGGTATATCCGTATATGTTTATGGTGAAAATGTACCATTTACAAACAATCCAATTGTTTCAGACAATCGTACACTAGTACCTTTGCGAGAAATTTGTAATGCTATGGGTGCAGAGGTTGTATGGGATGCAAAAAACCAAAGCATAACACTCTCTAAAGATGGTATTACAAACACTTTGTTTATTAACAAAAAAATAGCAAATAAAAAAATAAATGGACAAATAGAGACAATCACCTTAGATGTCCCCCCAAAGGTGGTCAATAATGTTACCTTTGTACCTTTACGCTACATATCTGAAAGTTTCGATATTAAAGTCGCTTGGAATCAGGCTGTTCAAGCAGCATATATAGGTGAATATGATGTTCCAGGCAAAGGTGAATTCGCTGGTTATAATAAGCTATTAAATCATCAATTTGAAGAGGATTATGATGTTTATTTTAAAGTAGAACAAACTGGTAGTAGTTCTTCTATAGATATTAAAAAGGTAAAGCTAAAATCCCCTGATTTAAAACAATATATTACCTACACCTATTTGGATGGTACATCTCATACTTTAACAAGAGGTCAATGGTATCAATACTTTAATATTTTAAGTGAAAGTGATATCTTACACGATGTTATTCGAAGAAAGTATGGAGAGTTGTATAATGAGTGGGTCTTAAATTATGGCGATACTGCAGTTGATACAAATACCGAGAAGTATATAGATAAGAAATATCTCAATATTAAACCAGCAAATAGATTTGACCTTGCAAACATGAAGCTTATCAAGGAATGGTGCGAGGAAAGTGACCTCAATAAAGAGGGAATTCTTCTTGATTATAGTAACTTTAAAGCAAGAACAGACTATAATAGTGGTTCATGGGTACTATTAGTTTCAGGCAGTATCTTGTTAAAAGATAAAAATACAGATCGTACAATACAGGAACTAACCTTTGATGACAGCCTAATAGAAACTAGAGATGGAAGTAATTTTTACTATGAAGTAAAGAAAAATAACATAACTATTCGACTTAAGTTGGGTGAAAGTATTTCTTCTGCAAGATATATAGCTGAGTTTTATGGCGCTGATCTGTTGAAGCTAGGAATTATAAAGTAAGGCCAAATAAAATTAATAGCTAATATAAAGTATTTAATAAAAAAAGCCCCAAACATTGTGTTTGGGGCTTTTGTGTTTCGAAATATTATCTCTTTGAGAATTGTGATGCTTTTCTTGCTTTCTTTAAGCCGTACTTCTTTCTTTCCTTCATTCTTGGATCTCTTGTCAAGAAGCCTGCTTTCTTAAGAATTGATCTTAACTCTCCATCTACTTCAAGAAGCGCTCTTGAAATACCATGTCTGATAGCTCCAGCTTGACCTGTGTAACCACCGCCATGTACATTTGCAATAACGTCATACTTTGGTACTGTATCAGTTAAAACTAGAGGCTGTCTTACGATCAGCTTTAAAGTTTCCAATCCGAAGTAGTTATCCATATCTCTTTTATTTATTATTATTTTTCCTTCACCTGGAACAAGTCTTACTCTTGCAACAGAAGACTTTCTTCTACCAGTTCCGAAATATTGTAATTTAGCCACTGTAACGTCCTCCTCTCAATTATATGTTTAGCTCTAAAGCTTCTGGTTGTTGAGCTTGATGCTCGTGTTCTGCACCCTTATAAACTCTAAGCTTCTTAAGCATTTGTCTGCCTAAGCTGTTATGAGGAAGCATACCCTTTACTGCTTCATATACAGCTAATTCTGGCTTTGTAGCCATAATCTTTCTGTATGTTGTTTCCTTAAGTCCACCTGGATATAAGGAGTGCTTTCTGTACATCTTTTGGTCAAGCTTCTTACCAGTAAGAACTACATTTTGAGCATTTAATATAATTACGTGATCACCAGTGTCAACGTGTGGTGTGTAAGTTGGTTTGTTCTTGCCTCTTAGTATTGTAGCAACTTCACTTGCTAATCTACCAAGCACCTTGCCGTTTCCGTCAACAACGTACCACTTTCTCTCTATTTCATTAGGCTTTGCCATGTATGATTTCATTTATTACCCTCCTCGATTTGTTTCTTTTGCAATTAATATTCCCTATTCATACAATCCCACAATCGATGTTTAGAGTTTATTAAGCGCTATTTTCATCTCATTATACTATGATCCGGGGCAGTGGATCATAATTTACAACATATCTATTTTAATACATTGTACCACGCGTGTCAACCTTTAATACAATACTTTTTCCAAATATAATCCGTGAGCAGGCAGTGTTTTGCCTACTTTTGTTCTATCCTTGGTAGCTATGGTCTTGGGAATTTCATTTGAGTCAATTTTTCCGATAGCAGCAAAGAGAATTGTCCCAGATATAATTCTTACCATATTATATAAAAAACCATTTCCATGGTATGTTAGCTTTATAAAATCTTCATCTTCAATAATATTGATATCATAAATTGTACGTACCGTACTCCTTATACTGCTTCCTGTTGCCATAAAGGCTGTAAAGTCATGGGTTCCTAAAAAGTGCTGACTAGCTCTTCTCATTTCATCAATATTCAGCTTGTCACAGTAGCTGACATGATATGCTAGGTTTCTATAAAGTGCTGTTGGCTGTCTGCTGTTGAGTATAAGATAGGTATACTTTTTACTCTTGGCATGATACCTTGCATGAAAATTCATATCAACCTCATAGGAGGTCTTAATTACGATATCTCTCGGCAGTACTGCATTTAAGGCAAATGCAAATTTTTCTGCATGAATTTTACTTTCTGTAAAGAAGTTAGCTGTCTGCCCCAGCGCATGAACTCCTTTGTCCGTTCTTCCCGAGCCATATATAATTGGTCTGCTGCCAGTAATCTTTTCAAGCGCTGCCTCTATTGTCTCTTGAATTGAGATTACATTTTTCTGCGACTGCCAACCACAATAATTTGTCCCCTCATATTCAATTATCAGCATAATGTTTCTCATATGCTACTCCTACTTATTTTATCTATAATATCTGGGTTTATTCTTTTATGTTAATTATTTATTTCAAAATTTTTAAGGAACAACACAGGGGTTGTTCCCTACATTTGCATCTTTCAACACATATTATTTACATTTATCTCGTGAGGAAGATGGCTACACATAATAATAATGTAATGAATCCAGCCAAATAGTCTATTCCAATTAGCTTGAGCTGCTTCATTCTAGTCCTATTTTCTCCACCTCTATAGCAGCGGGCTTCTATGGCAAGTGCTAGCTCCTCGGCTCTTCTAAAAGCGCTTATAAACAGCGGCACAAGCAAAGGTATCAT
>JAQSYB010000045.1 GCA_029256365.1 Clostridia bacterium | reverse complement strand
GAAATTCATTCCATGAGTATGGAGTTTTTTACTTGGCCTTGGATGGAGCTGTTCTTTCAGGAGGATACAGATAAATATAAATTCAACCATCTTGGGGAAGCGTTGATTTTTACACCCTATGGTGTAGCCGTAGATGAATTCCAGCACTTTGTTTATGAGAATCCCGAAGTTACACCGACAGAGCGAAAGAAGGCATGGAGAGCCATAGAGAAAAAGTATCTTCCCCATAGGAATTATGAAGAAAATGATTACCTGGAAAGAGGCGGTTTCTGGCATCAGCAAGGACATATATTTGGGGATCCGTTCTACTATATTGACTACACCTTAGCCCAAATGTGTGCATTGCAGTTCTGGAAGCGAGCCCATAATGGGGAGAAGAAGGCTTGGGATGACTATATCAAGTTATGCAAAGAAGGCGGAAGTAAGCCCTTCCTAAGTCTAGTTAAAATAGCAAATTTAAGATCACCCTTCGAAGATGGATGCGTAAAATCAGTCATAGGAGATATTGAGACTTGGCTAAACTCAATTGATGATAGCAGTCTTTAATATACGGTTATAAATATTTACATACAAAAAGCTTACAAGGAGTTATAACTCCTTGTAAGCTTTTTCATTACCTGATGCTTATCGGGAGCAATAAGATTAGTTGACGAATGACTGTAAAATTGTTACAATATTAATAGATAATGATTATTTGTTAATAAAACTTATAGTTGTTGTGAAGAGGAGAAGGTGATGATAAATGAAATGGATCAAAGGATTTATGCTTCTTTTGGGATTGACAGGAATGCTTGTAGTATTAAGCAGTTGTACGAATGGCAAACTAGAGGAGATAGTTGAAAATAAAACGATAAAGGAGGATAAGAATATGATTCCTATGAATCCAAATTTAGATATAGAGTATGATGAAAGCAAGCTAAAGGAAATATGGCTTGCCGGAGGTTGTTTTTGGGGTGTAGAAACTTATATGTCCAGAATATATGGAGTATATGATGTAACATCGGGCTATGCCAATGGAAACAAGGAGAATCCCAGCTATCAGGAGGTAACAACTGGAGAAACAGGTTTTGTTGAAACAGTGCATGTACGCTATGATCCAGATAGAGTGGAATTGAAGACCTTGCTAAAGCATTTCTATAAGATAATAGAGCCTACATCGAAAGACAGACAAGGAAATGATGTTGGAAGTCAATATCGCAGCGGTATCTATTACAAAGATGAAAAGGATAGAGCAATTATTGAAGAAATTACTGCATTGGAGCAGCAAAAATATGCCCAGCAAATACAAACAGAAATACTGCCTCTAAAGAATTATTACTTGGCTGAGGATTACCATCAGGATTATCTAGATAAAAACCCAAATGGATACTGCCACATTGACTTCGGTAAATTAAAAGACCTTTCCATTGAGGTTGATCCGGAAAAGTATCAAATGCCAAGCCAAGAATTGTTAAAAGACACTCTTACGGATATCCAATATAAGGTTACACAGGAGAGTCAAACGGAAATGGCTTATTCCAATGAATATTGGAATAGTGATAAAAAAGGCATCTATGTAGATATCGCAACTGGTGAGCCTTTGTTCTCCTCTACAGACAAGTATGAATCCGGATGTGGATGGCCAAGCTTTACAAAACCAATTGTTCCAGAGGTGGTAACCTATGAAGAGGACAACAGCTATAACATGCTTCGCACGGAGGTAAAGAGCAGAAGCGGAGACTCACATTTGGGGCATGTATTTGAAGATGGTCCAATGGAGGAGGGTGGATTGCGCTTTTGTATCAATGGTGCTTCCCTAAAGTTCATACCTTTTGAACAAATGGAACAGCAGGGCTATGGATATTTGAAGAGCCTTGTGAAGTAAGAATAGAATGAAATATGCTTTTTACAAAAGGAGAACCTTATCATCAAAGGTTCTTCTTATCACTCCTAATCAAACAAATTTGAACACTTATCTCATTTTAGCATTGAATATTTTATAGGAGAATAAGATTATAGGACCAAATCAGATATTGATAGTTTTCCGCTAAAATAAGCAATTACTTAAAAAAAAGCTAAGTACAACGTTATTAATTGTACTTGGCTTTGATTTTCTATTGTCCGTATTGACTTTTAATTAAGGATTTAATACCACCGTTTTGTAGAATACTCATAACATAGCCAGTCAGGGGTTGTGCTTTTATTGTGATACCAGTGGTCTCATTAACCAAATTCCCCGTGGTAATATCTACTGTTAAAATGTCGCCTTGCTTTACATGTTTATCAATATTAGGACATACCACCAATGGAATTCCTAAGTTAATGGCATTCCGATAAAAAATCCGCCCAAAGGAGTCGGCTAAGACTGCACCGATACCAATGGCTTTCAAGGCAACTGCGGCATGTTCGCGGCTGGAACCGCAACCAAAGTTAGTAGAAGCTACGATGATATCTCCTGTTTTGAACTTTTCACAGAAATCAGGGACAACTCCTTCCATGGCGTGTTTCCCTATTTCTATTGGATCTGTAATATCCAAAAATCGTCCAGGATATATTTGATCTGTATCAATGTTAGGTCCAAACAAAAATGCATTTCCTCTTACTACTTCTACCATATCCTTCACCTCTCTTCATTTAAATATCCTGCTGGATTTACAATTTCACCTTCCAAAGCAGCGGCAGCGACTGCAGCAGGCGAGCCGAGGTATATATTTGCTTTATTGCTGCCCATGCGTCCAGGGAAGTTTCTATTGGTAGCAGTAATGCAGACTTCTCCTGGAGCAAGTAGTCCCTCATGAGTCCCAAGACAAGAAGCGCAGCCTGGGGTGACAAAAGTAGCGCCTGCTTCTATAAGCGTCTGGACATAACCTTTGTTGATTGCTTCAAGTAGTACACTTTTGGAAGCAGGTACAACTATAAAACGTGTGCGAGGGTGTATTTTTTTGCCCTTTAGAATTTTTGCAGCGATTGCCAAGTCATCTACACGTCCATTGGTACAGCTTCCCAAATAAGCTTGGTTCACAGGAGTACCAATAAATTGTGCAATGGAGCTTACATTATCTACACTATGGGGCGCTGCAATTTGAGGTTTCAATTCAGACACATCAAAGGTTAAGTCTGCTGTATATTGGTATCCCGGGTCAGTAGTGAATACCTCATATTCTTGGCTTGCTCTCTCCTTTAGGTAGCTGAAGGTGATTTCGTCTGGCTGGATATAGCTAGCCTTGGCACCCATTTCAGTGGTCATGTTGCATAGGGTCATTCTTTCCGAAACACTAAGCTGGGTTAGAACTGATCCAGAGATTTCTACTGCTTTATATACTGCGTAGTCCGCACCTACCTTGCCGATGATGTCTAATATGATGTCCTTTGCATACACGCCCTTTGGTAATTGGCCTTCCAAATTGATCCGAATAATTTCTGGCACACGAAACCACAGCTGGCCTGTCATCAAAATGATAGCTAAGTCCGTCGCTCCGACACCAGTACCAAAGGCTCCAAAAGCGCCATGGGTTGTAGTATGCGAATCAGTAACCACCACAACCATACCTGGTTGTGCAAGACCCTTATCAGCAATGATTTGATGACAAACACCCTGGTCAATATCCATTAAAAGATCAATTCCTTGATCCCAACAAAATTCGCGAAACTGCTTTTGATTTTCTGCTTGTGCAATGGTAGAAGCCGGCGCATAGTGATCTAAAAAAACGATTATTTTTTTAGGATCAAATACTTTCTTACCGCCCATTTCATAGAAGGATAGGATTGTCTGCAAGTAGAGATCGTTAATACCAGCCAAGTCAACTTTGCAATTAATAATTTCTCCTGTGGTGATAGAACTTAGACCCGCCGCTTTAGCTAGAATTTTTTCAATCGCATGCATGTTGGATTCCCCTCTCATATTTCTATATATTGTCAAAAGGCTATCCTTTGAGGGATAGCCTTTTAAATTGATTTATATTCTAAACAATAGCTACATGAAGAAGCCTAATAATGCACTTGCAAGTATTAAAATAAATGCACCACCTATACGGGAGGAAATCTGTGCAAAAGGCATAAGCTTCATACGGTTGGCTGCCGAAAGAACTGCAACGTCCCCAGTTCCACCCATGTTAGCCATGCATAATCCTGCTGTAATTGAGGATTCAATTGGGAAGAAACCAACCAATTTTCCAACAAAACCAGCCCCAAGTGTAGCTCCTAATACTGTTAATCCTACTAGAATTAAGTATTGAAGAGAAAATGCATCAATTACCTGTTGAAGGTTTGTATAAGCAACGCCAATACCAACTAGAAGCACCCCTGTAAGGTTTGCCATTACAAATTGGAACCATTGGAATGCGCCTTCTTCATACTTTGTTGGCATGATGCCCATTGCTTTAACGATTGCGACCGTTATAATCATCCAAGCATATGAGTGAACAGCTGGTACAAATTTGCCTAGCACAGTGCCCCAAACAAAGAAGGTTAATGAAACCAAAAGTCCTATGCCCATCATTTTGTAATCAATAGCAGCCTTTACTTCTTCTTCAACTATGGTATCTTCCTTAATAATCATTAGCTCGCCGTTACCAGTAAGATGCTTTTTAGATTTACCCAATCTATCAAGCAAACCAGCTGCAACGATGGAAAGTGCGTTGCCAAGTGCAACAGCAGGTACCATAATAGAAAGCATTTCTGCAGGGTCCTTCGCTAGAGATGAACCAAAGATTTTAGAGAGAGGAACAGCTCCAGCTCCCATACCGCCACCCATAATAGGAATTCCGATGTAAAAGATTGCTTCCTTTGCACCGTAGCCCATAAGAGCACCACCAATGCCTACAAGAGTCAATGCGACAATAACACCACCCAAAATTGCGGGTAAATATCTAATTGCAGCCTTAATCAATAGTTTTCTATTCATACCTAAGATACTTCCAGTAATTAGTGCAGCAATATAGAAGTCTAGGAATCCGCCACCCTTCATAAAGGTAGTCATGTTATCAATGGCTTCCTTTGGCAAACCATTGTATGTCACCAAAGCAGCTGCACCGAAAATGATTACGATGGGTCCGCCTCCTAGATAAGTCTTGACGATGGGAAGATGATTGCCTATTTCATTGAACACTGCGCCTAGTACCAGCATTAGTGCAAAGGCACCAATCATTCCCTCAGGAAGAACTTTAAGAAATGTTCCTAATATGACGACAATTGAGATAATAATAAATGCAGGAAGTGAAATACCCATGATTTTGTAGCCTTTTTTTGCTGTTGTTTCCATGAAAAAACCCCCTTATTTTTTATATTCTAGCGATTCCGGTTTCTTTTGCTGCTTTAGCAACTGCTTTAGAAACACCTTCTACGATACGGCTATCAAATGCGCCTGGAATGATATAATCCTCACTTAATTCTTCTTCGGTAATGATTTCTGCGATGGCAAAGGCAGCAGCGATCTTCATTTCTTCATTAATGTCACTGGCTCTGACGTCTAAGGCACCTCTGAATATACCTGGAAATGCAAGTACATTATTGACTTGATTGGGGAAGTCAGAACGACCTGTACCTATTACTCTAGCCCCTGCTCTTTTAGCTGCATCAGGCATGATTTCAGGTGTTGGATTTGCCATTGCAAATACGATTGCATCTTTGCTCATGCTTGATATCATGGCTTCTGTTACAGTATTCGGTGCAGAAACTCCAATGAACGCATCTGCTCCTATCATTGCATCACTTAAAAGACCTCTTTTCTGATCTTTATTTGTCATTTGAGCCAATTCTTCTTTTGCTTTATTGTTTGTTGGGGCACCTTTATAAATAATGCCATCTCTATCGCAGGCAATCACATTTTTTACACCAATACTTATCAACATTTTGGTTATAGATGTACCAGCAGCTCCAGCACCATTAATTACTACAGTGATATCTTCTAACTTTTTTTTGACTAACTTAAGTGCATTGATCAGTCCAGCACTAACCACTATTGCGGTACCATGTTGATCATCATGGAAGACAGGGATGTCCAATTCTTCTTTCAGTCTTTTTTCAATTTCAAAGCATCTTGGAGCACTAATATCCTCAAGATTAATTCCTCCGAAGGTAGGCGCTAGAAGCTTGACAGTTTTAATAATGTCTTCAACCTCTTTGCTGTCGATGCATATAGGAAATGCATCAATGTTTCCGAATTCCTTAAACAATACTGCCTTTCCTTCCATGACTGGCATAGCAGCCAAGGGGCCAATATCTCCAAGGCCAAGTACAGCGGTTCCGTCGGTAACAACAGCAACAAGATTGCCTTTTGCAGTATACTTGTATACATCCTCAGGATTAGCATGAATTTTCTTGCATGGTTCTGCAACTCCTGGTGTGTAGGCTGTACTTAGGGAGTCTCTGTCCTTTACAGGAACCTTTGACTTAACCTCGATTTTGCCAACATTTTCTTCGTGCAGTACAAGACTTTTTTCAAAATAATTCATTATATTCATCCTTTCATAAGTCCTTATGATAATAGGGTACAACTATTTCTATATATAGAGAATGTTAAGAAAATTTAATAACAATTAAAAAAGTAAAAAAAAAATTGTTGTTTTTTTATCAAAAATTTTCCGCTAAAATAAGAAAGGATAGAGATTTTTAATCTCTATCCTTTGATGCTTTTATATAAATAACTTGGTCTTCCAATTGAGCCATATTCAATTTCAGTGATTACTTCATCATTGGCTGCTAAGAACTCGAGATAGCGTCTTATGGTCACCTTGGAGAGTCCCATTTTTTCTGATACCTCTTCACTGGTTAAAAATCCTTCGCTGTTTTTTATCATAAACTCCCGAACTCTTCTTAGGGTGTCCTTGTGGAGTCCTTTTTCTGTTTCACAATCTTCTATAGCTTTTGACATGTTGGTAATGGAATCGATGTCCTCCTGCCTGAAGATATTCTTACAATGAATTAGCTTATATCTCTTAAGATAGTTGTTCAGTGCTTTTTTGATTCTTTCCCCATCAAAGGGCTTTATTAAATAGTCTACAGCACCGAATTTTAGAGCTTTATCAATCTCATTTACTTCCTTTGCTGCAGTAACAAGTATCACATCGGCTACAATAAGATTTTTTCGCATTTCTTCTAACAGAGAAATTCCATCAAGTTTAGGCATATATACATCTAGAATCAATAAATCTACTTTTGTAGACTTCAATATTCTTAATGCATCCTCTCCGTTGTGAAGAACATCGATCACCTTAAAGCCTGACACACTTTCTACATACCTTTTATTAAGCTCCGCTACCATTGGATCATCATCCACAACTAAAACACGAATCATAGTATTTCATCCTCCTTTGGCAACTCTACTGTAAAACTTGAACCCTGTTTTACTATGGATTCAACCTTTATACTGCCCTTTAAAGCCTCTACAATATCCTTTACCAGGAAGAGTCCTTGTCCTCTGCTGCCATCTTTAGTACTATAGCCTCTCTCAAATATCCTAGACAAGTGATCTGCCTCTATACCAATTCCATTATCAGTTATTGTTATTATAATTTTATCACTACTTTCATTTATTAGCACACCTATGGTTTTGGATTCACTATTTTCCTTCAGTGCATCCATAGCATTTTCAATTAAGTTGCCTAATATTGTAATCAATGAACTACTGTCGATTCTTCCTGCATTTTTACTTAAATAACTGCTCTTGTCAATTTTCATCTTGATACCAAGCTCATTTGCACGACTTGTTTTACCGATGATGAGACCTGCTATGGCAGGGTCTTTTATTTTGGTTATAACAAGAGAGAGTACCTTTTGATGTCTTTCTGTCTCATTCATGATATATTTTTTTGCTTCTACTATTTCACCAAGATCAATGAGTCCCAAGATTGTATGAAGCTTATTCATAAACTCGTGTGTATTTGCCCGTAGAGCATCAACAATCTGTCTAAAACCTGTGATTTCCTCCGCAAGCCGTTGGACCTTTGTTCTATCACTAAAGGTTGCTATGGCACCGACAATTTTCCCGCCATTCTTAATGGGTACTCTATTTATTACTACAAGTGTATCGTGTATTGTATGATCACTGAAATACTCTGCGTTGCCGGATATTACTACATCGCTTAACTTACAGGAAGGAAATACTTCCTGAATATCACGGCCAATGATATGATCCATATTCAAGTCCAGTATTTTTATTGCTGAATCATTGACAAGGGTAATGCTGTTCTTTTCATCTATGGCTATAATGCCTTCTTCCATGGCATCAAGCATACTGTCTCTTTGAATATAAAGTCGCGTAATTTCATCGGGCTCAAGTCCCAAAAGTGTTTCTTTTATATTTCTCGAAAGAAAGAACGCACCGACTGCACCAAATAACAGTCCGATGCAAACTGACATAGCCATAATGTCTATCGCTCTATTAATCTCTTCCTTATAGCTTGTAATTGTTTTGCTAACCATTACAAATCCAGTTTGATTTTTATCGTAATTAAAAACTGGCACAAAGGCTCTTATCTGCATTCCCAGTGTACCTTCAGCTTCAGAAATATAGCTTTCAGCCATTTCTAGAACTCTTTTTTCATCTCCTCCGACAAATTTCTTACCGATTCTATCTTTCTGGGGGTGGGCATATCTAATATTATTCATATCAACAACTACAATAATCTCATTACCCTGTGAGGACTGAAACACTTCCTCTATATAGTCTTGTATAAGCCTCTGTTTGTACGCATTTCCAAGATTCTGTTTTACAACTGGGGTATTGGCAATAATGGTTGACATGCTCATGATGCTGTTTTCAATTTCTCTTCTGATTTCATTTGTTCTCCAATTTGATATATACAATACAGTAATAAAAATAGACATAAAAACAACAAAAATCATGAGAAGCATAATTTTTGTTTGAAGCTTTAAATGAATTCTTTTATGGAAAAATTGATTCATTGCATAACATCCTTATCTACTTATATTCTTATTTTAATACCAGAACATTTAATTATGAACATTATATCATATGTTTTTACTTTAAAACAAAATAAGGGGGAGTGGAGCCAGGACAACTGTCTTTGAATGGATCTGGAAGAAAAGGATAAGCCTAAAATATTTTTGTGCGCAAAAAATTGTCATAAAGATTAAAATTCAGTAAAAATGTGATATTATATGTAGAGTACTTGTGAAAAAATTGATAATTGTTATTGAAAGGAGGCTGTGATGGAAGGATTTCATGTATTGATGTACCATGAGCTCATAAAAAAAGAAGATTTTGACTATGCCAATTATAAAGGGATTAAAGTACAACAAGATTATCAGGATATATTGCCCCCTGTGTTGTTTGCACATTTAGAAGCCTTTGAGAGTCAGATGAAGTATTTGTATGAAGAGGGCTATGTTACACTGACTCTAAGGGATGTTATAGATTTTTACTATCATAACAAAGCACTACCTGAAAAGTCTGTGCTACTGACCTTCGATGATCTGTACAAATCGATTTTGCTGTATGCATACCCTATACTAAAAAAATACAACTTTCATGCCGTAGGCTTTGTCGTGAAGGATTGGCTCTTCGAAGAGGTGCAAAGCTACTCTACAACGCAATCGGTGTGTTTGTCAAAGCAAGAATTAGAGCAAATGAAGGATGTTTTTGAATATGCCAATCATACCAAGGCACTGCATACAAGAAAAGCGGGGCAAGGCGCATTGCAAATTGTAGATAAATCTTCATTTATTGAAGATATGAAAGACTGTGAGCAATATGTTGGCACAAAAAATGTATTTGCATATCCCTTTGGAATTTATACAGATGAGAATATTGACTGGTTGAAGGGTGAAGGATTCTTACTTGCATTTACATCAGTTGATGGATTGGAGGATACATATGAAAAAAATAATGATATTGATACTAACCATTGCAATCTTATCAAGTTTATTCCTTGGCTGCGCAAAGAAGGAAGCTGCGACAGACTATACAATTAAGTTTGGACTTCTACCTGCGGAATCGGCAATCCCGATTATCATAGCAAAGGAAAAGGGCTTCTATGAGGCGGAAGGGGTTAAGGTAGAGTTGGTACCATTCAACTCACCCAATGATCGCAATGTGGCTGTGCAGGCAGGCACCATCGATGGAATCATAGGGGACATCATGACTTCTCTTACCTTCCATGAAGCAGGGCTGGCAATGAAAATTACATCTGATATAAATGAAGATTTTAAGCTATTGACTTCGCCAAACTCTGGAATTGATAGCTTTGAAAAGCTAAACAATAAAAGCGTTTCAGTTGTTCCAAACTTTGTATTAGAGTATATTATGGACGAAATGGCTAAGAAGAACGGCATAGAATACAAACTGGTTAGCATACCAGCATTTACAGCAAGGTTTGAAGCACTGCTGGCTGATCAAATTGATGGTGTAATCTTTACAGAGCCTCAAGC
>JAQSYB010000044.1 GCA_029256365.1 Clostridia bacterium | reverse complement strand
GTTACCACATAGGTAGGCCCATTCATAAGTCCTGCACTAGGAAGGTTCGCCAAGAGCATACCAAATGCAATTGGTACCAGCAATAGTGGCTCAAACCCCTTTTTCAGTGCCAAATATAGTAGAATACATGATACCGCAAGCATGACAACTTGCTGCCACATAATTGTTGCAAAACCAGTACTTTCATAAAGCTTTGCTAGTGTTTCGATGAGAAATGACATTTATAGACCCCCAATCACAAATATCTTAGCCGATTACAAATAATACCTGTCCTGTATTTACTGAATCGCCTTGATTTACTGCCACAGACGTAATTGTACCATCTGTTCCGGACATGATTTCATTCTCCATCTTCATTGCTTCTAATATACAAATTACTTGACCCTTCTTAACAGCATCCCCAGCCTTCACATTTACACTTAAAATTGTACCTGGCATTGGTGCTGTTACGGAAGTTGCTCCAGCTGGTACTGAAACCGGCGCTGCTGCAGCTACTGGCGCTGCCTTTGGAGCTGGAGCTGGCGCTGCCGCTACTGGCGCTGCTGCACGAACAGGTGCTGCTGGTGCAGAAGCTACTCCATCCTTTATTTCTTCTACTTCAACTTCATAGGATTTTCCATTTACATTTATACTAAACTTTCTCATTACTTCATCCTCCTTATAATCTGTTAAGCGTTTGCTCATGTCTGCCTAATTGACTCCAAACCGGAGTTATATCGCCCACTCTGGTAATTTTTCTAATGAAAAGATTGCTTTGGCTTGCCATACAAACATTTATCGCTGCAGTTATAACAGCTATAAGCTCATCTTCATCAATTTCTTCTACGGCAGCATTTGTTGTTGCAACCTCAGCTGCAGCAGGTCTTAATTCAATTTTCGCAGCCTGATTATTCGTTTTCTTTTGCTTGTCACCGAACACTATTTTCATCATCCCTAGTGTACCTGATAGCACCGCTAGAACTAAGAATACGATTAGATCAATCTTTGTCTTGTTGTAGAAGGTTCAATCACATCATCTACATAGCCTCTGCTTGCTGCAATGTATGGTGTAGCAAATCTATCCTTGTAGTCTTGTATTTTTTCTGCGCGCGCTGACGCAGGATTTTCGGCATTTTCAATATCCCTTTTAAATATAATGTTCGCTGCGCCTTCTGGTCCCATAACAGCTATTTCTGCTTGTGGCCATGCAAAAACCATATCTGCTCCCAAGTCTTTGCTGCACATAGCCAAGTACGCTCCGCCATACGCTTTTCTAGTAATTACGTTTACGATTGGCACAGTAGCCTCAGAGTATGCATAAAGCATCTTTGCTCCATGTCTTATGATCCCGCCGTATTCTTGAGTAGTTCCTGGCAAGAATCCAGGCACGTCTATCATATTTAATATTGGAATATTAAAGCAATCACATGTTCTTATAAATCTTCCTGCCTTGTCTGATGCGTTGATATCCAAGCATCCTGCCAAAACCTTCGGCTGGTTTGCAATAATACCAATGCTGGCTCCATTTAATCTTGCAAAACCGGTAATGATATTTTGTGCATAGTAAGGCTGTACTTCAAAGAAATCGCCATTGTCTACTATGTTTCTGATAATATCTTTCATATCATATGCCTTATTTGAACTCTCAGGGATTATTGTATTCAAATCCCCTTCCAATCTGTTCATGTCATCTTGACAGTCGAATATTGGAGCTGTTTCCATATTATTTGATGGAAGGAAGCTCAATAATCTCTTAATGTCAGCAATACAAGCTGTTTCATTATCACTTAAGAAGTGAGCCACACCGCTTGTGCTGTTGTGAGTCATACCTCCACCAAGAGCCTCGGCACTAACCTCTTCTCCTGTAACTGCCTTGATTACTTGAGGTCCAGTTATAAACATTTGGCTTGTTTTATCAACCATGAATATGAAATCAGTAAGAGCTGGAGAGTAAACTGCTCCACCTGCACATGGTCCCATGATTACTGATATTTGTGGAACTACGCCTGAAGCCATTGTATTTCTATAGAAAATTTGACCATAGCCAGACAATGCGTCAACACCCTCTTGAATTCTTGCTCCGCCTGAATCATTTATTCCAACAACAGGTGCTCCCATTTTCATAGATAAGTCTAATACTTTGCAAATCTTCTTTGCATGCATTTCCCCTAAGGAACCGCCTGATACAGTAAAGTCTTGTGCATAAACGTAAACCAATCTGCCATCAACTGTACCATAGCCTGTTACAACACCTTCAGCAGGTGTTTCTTCCTTTTCCATACCGAATTCTGTACATCTATGCTTTACAAAAGCATCTATTTCTACAAAGCTGCCTTCATCCATAAGCATATTTATTCTTTCTCTTGCTGTCATTTTCCCAGACTTATGCTGTTTTTCAATTCTTTTTTCTCCGCCGCCTGCCTGTATTGTCTCAAGTCTGGAGCTTAAATCATTGATTTTATCAATTGACATACTTAAACCTCCCTATTTTCTTTCACAGAGTTCTATCAAAACGCCATTGGTGCTTTTTGGATGCAAGAATGCAATCTTTGCTCCACCTGCTCCATATCTTGGCTTTTCGTCTATAAGTCTTATCCCTTTTGCCTTCATATCCTCTAAGGCTGCTTCTATGTCATCAACCTTAAATGCAATATGCTGCACACCCTGCCCCTTTGCTTCAATGAATTTCGCAATTGGACTGTCTGGTGAAGTTGCTTCCAATAGCTCTACCTCTGTATCTCCTACAGGGAGAAAAGCTACCTTAACCTTTTGTTCTTCTACTGTTTCTGTTCCATGAAGCTTAAGACCAAGAACTTCTTCATAAAATTTTATGGATTCTTCCAAATTGCTTACTGCAATACCAATATGATCAACCTTGCTAACCACGCTACTACCTCCTATCATACTTTTAGGGACTTTTTTGATAATATTCATCCAAAAAGTCCTTCCTGTTATGTTCAACCTTATATCAATACCTAATTGTCGTGCTGCACAGTGGTGATTATAGGAACACTCTGAAGTATTTCTATTGCTGCGCTATATGGATCCAATTCTTTTTTTAATACCTTCTCCACCATAGACTGAATAAGATTAGAATGATTGTTTTTTTGTATTGAAGTTATTATGTACTGATTAATGAGACTTATGATTTCAGTATGTATACTGTTTCTCTTGCGATCTTGATAGTTGCTTTTCGTGCATAGATATTCCCAATGCTTTTCTATTGCTTCCAAAAGCTTGTCTACGTTTTGATTGTCTCTCGCAACAATATTGATGACCTCAGGTCGGAAATCACTGCTTTTGTTGAAATCCAACATCATTTCTAACTCAACAGCTGTTCGTTCTGCCCCTTCTCTATCAGACTTATTAACAGAAAAAACATCACCTATTTCCATAATACCAGCCTTAATCGCCTGAATATCATCTCCCAACCCGGGCACCATAACCATGACTACTGTATCCGCAAGCTTTACAATATCTACTTCTGATTGACCTACTCCAACTGTCTCAATAAAAATATAATCCGAGCCGAATATATCCAGAATTCTAACGGCATCATGGGCAGCCTTTGACAGACCTCCCAAGGCACCTCTCGTACCCATACTACGGATGAATACACCTGGATCTGTACTTAAGTCATTCATTCTGACTCTATCTCCTAGAATTGCTCCCCCGGTAAAAGGACTGGTAGGATCAACTGCTATAATGCTTACCTTTTTATCCTGCATACGCAAAAGCTTTGCCAGTCTGTCTGTAACTGTGCTTTTTCCCGCGCCGGGAGGGCCGGTAATCCCTATTATTCTGGCCTTGCCTGTAAGATGATAGCATTCTCTGATAATCCTTACAGCTTCTTCATCTCCATTTTCAGCCAAAGTAATAAGTCTGGCAGCGGCTCTTTTGTCACCTTTTAATAAGCCTGCCTTTATATCCATATTATCACCTTTTATTTTTTAATATTTTGCGTAATGAAATCTATCGTTAAGGAAGTTGGTGTTCCAGGTGTAAATATTGCAGCGATGCCTGCTTCCAAAAGTCCAGGAATATCATCCTCAGGTATTACCCCTCCACCTACTACAAGTACATCCTCAACGCCTCTTTCCTTAAGCATATTTACTACCTTTGGAAAAAGGTGATTGTGAGCGCCTGAAAGTATGCTCATAGCAAGACAATCAGCATCTTCTTGTATCACTGCCTCTACTATCTGCTCTGGTGTTTGTCTAAGACCTGTATAAATTACTTCCATTCCTGCATCTCTTAAAGCTCTAGCTACTACCTTGGCTCCTCTATCATGTCCGTCAAGGCCTGGCTTTGCTACAACAACTCTAATTGGTCTATCCAATTTGATTACCTCCTTGATTTTATATTTGCGATTTTATAGTATTACTGACTGCTGATACTCACCAAATACTTCTCTTAGAATTCCGCATATTTCTCCTAGAGTAGCATAAGTTCTAACAGCATCAATTATAAATGGCATAAGATTTTCATCTGTTTGCGCAGCCTTTTTCAATGCTTCCAATGCAGCATTTACTTTGTTGTTGTCTCTTTCATTTCTCAAAGTCTCAAGCTTTTGTTTTTGAAGCTCTCCAACTGCAGGATCTACTCTTAACAGTCCCTTTGGTGAACCCTCTTGAATTTGGAATTTGTTCATACCAACAACGATTCTCTCATTTGATTCGATTTCCATTTGATATTTGTATGCACTATCTTGTATTTCCTTCTGTATATATCCTCTTTCGATAGCCTTTACAGCACCACCGATGTCATCAATTTTGTTGATATATTCCATTGCTCTTGCTTCTATGTCGTTTGTCATCGCTTCAACATAGTAGGAGCCTGCTAATGGATCCACTGTTTCTGTTACGCCGCTTTCATAAGCCACAATTTGTTGTGTTCTTAATGCCACTCTTACTGCATCCTCAGTTGGAAGTGCCAATGCCTCATCCTTTGAATTTGTATGTAGGGATTGTGTTCCGCCCATTACTGCCGCCAAAGTTTGAATCGTAACTCTGATGATATTGTTATCAGGCTGTTGTGCAGTTAATGTAGAGCCGCCTGTTTGTGTATGGAAACGAAGCATCATTGACTTTGGATCCTTAGCTTGGAATCTTTCCTTCATGATCTTAGCCCATAGTCTTCTAGCTGCTCTATATTTTGAAACCTCTTCTAGAAGGTCATTGTGTGCATTGAAGAAGAATGATAATCTTGGTGCAAAGTCATCTACATCCAAACCTGCCTTGATAGCAGCCTCTACATAGGCAATACCGTCAGCCAATGTAAATGCAACTTCTTGAGCTGCTGTTGAACCAGCTTCTCTGATGTGATAACCGCTAATAGAGATGGTATTCCACTTTGGAACACTCTTTGAGCAGTATTCAAATATATTCGTAATCAATCTCATGGAAGGTACCACTGGGAATATATAAGTACCTCTTGCTATGTATTCTTTCAATATGTCATTTTGAATTGTACCTGACAATTGTTCAGCAGAAACTCCCTGCTTTTCAGCAACCGCAATATACATTGCAAGCAATACCGCAGCTGGAGCATTTATTGTCATGGATGTTGTTACCTTGTCTAGCGGAATCCCGTCAAATAAGGTTTCCATATCCTTAAGTGAATCTATTGCAACCCCAACTTTTCCTACTTCACCTTCTGATAAGTCGTGATCTGAATCATATCCAATCTGTGTTGGCAGGTCAAAAGCTACACTTAAGCCTGTTTGGCCCTGCTCTAGTAAGTATTTATATCTATTATTTGACTCTTCGGCAGTTGCAAAGCCTGCATACTGTCTCATAGTCCAGAATCTACCTCTGTACATTGTAGGCTGTACGCCTCTTGTATAAGGGTATTGTGCTGGATTTGAAAGGTCTGCATTAAAATCCATGCCTTCAATATCAGCAGGTGTATACATTCTTTTTATTTCCATACCTGAGGATGTTCTAAAAGTCAATTTTCTCTCTGGTTGTCTTTCGAGCTTTGATTTTACTCCGTTATCCCATTTTTCTGCAGCTGCTTTAATCTCTGCAGCTTTTTGCTTATCAAACATATTTACCCTCCTTAACTAACACTTTATTTCATTTTAATGAATGCAGTTCATTGCAATATTTATATTCGTTTATTTCACGCTATATGAATTTTAACATTCATTAATTATAAAATATTGCAAGTTTTCCGTCTTTTCATTAATATATTACCATATATGTTTGGTCCATTGATATATGAAGTTCTTGTTTATTTTTTAACAATGTGCATTTTGGCAGTCCTTATTTTATTGCCTTTTTCTCAGTTCGCTTAAGGAATTTAGCCACTTCTATGATATATCTCTCATGGGTGCCTTCACCTATTTTTTCAATCTCATCATAGGCCTCTATATCAAAACTTAGCTTTCTACCCTCTATCTTTGTTAACACTGCCACAGCCCTTGCCTTCATATTTACTGGCGTAGCCGTCAAATGCTTTATGTTTACCATGGTACCAACCGTAGCAAAGCCTTCCCCTAAATGCTCGTCCACAGCCTTCAATGCAGCCTTCTCCATTAATCCAATCATCATTGGAGTAGCAAGCACCTTGACGCCTCCGCTGCCAAAAGCCATTGCTGTGTGCTGCTGCTCAACTACAACCTCAATCTCTGCCTTCATACCAATTTTTAAATTACTATCCATTGTGTCACTCCTCTTTTCAAAATTCACACATATTACTATTATATCAAAAATTGGGGGGAATAATAAAATGATTTTATTTTGCTTCGCAAATGGGAATAAATAAAAAAAGACCTTTCGGTCTTATTTTATATTTTAAGCATTTGCAAATATTTCTTCAAATTCCTTTTCATCAAGCTTTTCTCTTTCAAGAAGCGCTTCTGCAACTGCATGCAGTTTACTGATATTATCCTTTAGAAGCTGTTCTGTCTGGTTATATCCCTTATCAATCACAGCTCTAATTTCTTTATCTATCAGTGCCGCAACTTCTTCACTATAGTTTCGGCTGCGTGCTAAGTCTCTGCCAATAAATACTTCATCATGATCTGTTCCAAAGGTGATTGGACCAAATACATCACTCATACCATATTGCGTAATCATTTTTCTTGCAATGTTTGTAGATCTTTCAATATCATTTTGAGCGCCAGTGCTGATATCATTCAGCACAAGCTTTTCTGCAACTCTACCGCCTAATAGGCTTACAATTTCTTGTTCTAGCTCTGACTTAGACATATAGAATTTATCCTGTCTTGGAAGGGATATTGTGTATCCACCTGCTCTGCCTCTTGGTATAATTGATATTTGATGTACAGGATCTGCATTTGGTAAAAGCTTTTGAATGACTGCGTGACCCGCTTCATGGTATGCAGTAAGCTTTCTGTCTTGTTCACTTACAACCTTGCTTTTCTTTTCTGGTCCAGCGATAACTCTGATCACAGCTTCTTCTATATCCTTTTGCTCTATTTTTCTCTTATTCTTTCTTGCAGCAAGAAGTGCTGATTCATTCATTACATTTTCAAGATCTGCAGGTGTAAAGCCTGGTGTTGACTTTGCCAATACATCTAATTCTACACCAACTGCAAGAGGCTTGTTTTTTGCATGAATCTTTATGATTTCTTCTCTAGCCTTGACATCAGGTATCCCAACCATAATCTGTCTATCAAAACGACCTGGTCTTAATAATGCAGGATCAAGTATGTCTGGTCTATTTGTCGCTGCGATGATAATTACACCTTCATTTATACTGAAGCCATCCATCTCAACCAATAGCTGGTTAAGTGTTTGTTCTCTTTCATCATGTCCACCGCCTAAGCCAGCACCTCTTTGACGACCAACTGCATCAATTTCATCAATAAATATGATGCATGGTGAGCTTTTCTTTGCTTGCTCAAACAGATCTCTTACTCTAGAAGCACCTACCCCAACAAACATTTCCACAAAATCGGAACCGCTTATGGAGAAGAATGGAACATCTGCTTCACCTGCAACTGCCTTTGCCAAATAAGTTTTACCTGTTCCTGGAGGCCCTACCAAAAGTACTCCTTTTGGTATTCTTGCTCCAAGCTCTATAAATCTTCTAGGTGCTTTTAGGAATTCAACGATTTCTCCTAGCTCTTCTTTTTCTTCATCCGCACCTGCTACCTCTGCAAAAGTAATCTTTTTCTTGTCATCGGTGTGCAGCTTTGCCTTACTCTTGCCAAAGGACATTACTCTATTTCCTCCGCCTTGAGTCTGCTGAGTCAGTATAAAGAAAAATACAAGTAGAAGTATAATTAATCCGACTGTAGGTATAAGTGATAGCCATGTAGAGGATTGATTTTTTTGCTCAATCTTCATGTTCAGTTTGCCTTCATTTACAATATCATCAACTCTTTCAGTTAATTGTTCTGTATAGGCAATGGCCTCAAAACTCTTCCCTGCTGTAGTTTTCCCTGTTACTGTAGCAGTTCCGCCTAAGTCAGAGACTGTTATCTCAGTGATTTTACCACTTTCTATCATACTGATAAGGTTTGTATATGATAACTTTTCTTTGTTTGAATCAACATTATTGATAAAACTAATAAACATTATAATGATGATAAATATTAATGCATAAAAACTAATTCCACGTACGAATTTTTTCAAGCATAGCCCTCCTTTAGCGCATGTTACATGAGCTTTACGTTTACACAATAATTACTGGATAAATCTGCAATACATTTATTCTATCACAGGAATTTTTAAAACTCAACTTTATAATGCCTTGTACATTATTCAAAATAGTCTACCTGTAGTTATCAAGAGATTATATGTATTAAATGCACTTCTTATTACGCTGTTCCTTTACTTTGTATATACCTCTGGCTTTAAAATGCCTACAAAAGGAAGATTTCTATAAACCTCTGCATAATCCAAACCATATCCGATAACAAATTCATCAGGTATTTGGAAGCCTACAAAGTCTATCTCAACTTGTGATTTTCTTCTCTCAGGCTTATCTAATAAACTGCATACTTTTACGCTATTTGCATTTCTTGATTTTAAGTATTCCATTAAGTAGCTAAGGGTTAGGCCTGAATCCACAATATCCTCAACAATCAGAACATCCTTACCCTGGATATCCTTCTCAAGATCCTTAATGATTCTTACCACTCCTGAAGACTTTGTTGCGTGTCCATAGCTGGATACTACCATGAAATCCATAGTCAGTGGCAGGTTTATCTCTCTAATCAAATCGGATAGGAATACGATACATCCCTTCAGCACCCCTACTATAACCAAGTCTTTTCCCTTATAACATTTCGTAATTTCTTCTCCCAATTCCTTTGTTTTCGCTTTAATTTGCTCTTCTGATATGAGTATTTCTTTTATATCGTTTTGCATGTTGCGTCCTCCTTCGTACTATTAATATTATTCTGTAAAATGCCGCAATTATTACAGCTAATTCCTATCACTTTTTGTGTGTTTGGTGTAATCTTATATTTCTCATTGATAATACTGCCCAATATCCATACAATTTCATTGCCATCTGCCAACAGCAATACTTGATCACGCTGATCCTTCGGTATTTTTTTGTCTATAAAATAATCTTTCAGCTTTTTGCTGCCCTTCATGCCTATAGGAGAAATAATGTCTCCCATCTCTCTATTTCTAAGTACCAACTCATGCGTTATCCTATCGGCGTCCAGATATACGGTGTTGGAACTCTTGAGAGCTGAAGACATTTCATTTCTTTCCATGCGCTTTATGCTTATGCATACATCGAACCCATCAATATCGTTATCATAATCATATTTTAACTTATAATAACACTTTTTATCAGGCTTCTCAATCTTTTTGCTTATAATTAAATTTTGATATGATATGTATGCTTTTAATTCTTTTGGCAGCATAATAGCTGCCCCTGTGCTCTTTTCAAGAAGTGCTATCATTCCTTGAAAATGTTTGTATTCAAAGCCATTTAAGCTTATTGCAAGCTTTTCCACCGCTTTACGCAGCAATCTCTTTTGCATAGCGGGATGCAGCTGCTTTAGGCTTTCTGTTTCAATCCTTATGCTGTTCTCTTGCAATATTCCAATTTTGTTTAAATGTGCTTCCGTCTGCTGGTCTAGATATTCATTTTCTTCCCGTACTACCTGCGCCATCCTCGTCATGGCTTCATTTAGATTCGGGTTAAAGTTTTCCTTCAAATAAGGAAGGAGCTCAAGTCTAATTTTATTCCTAATATAGATTGGCTGTAGATTTGTTTTATCTACCCTGGGTTCAAGATGATTTTCTCTGCAGTAGGCTTCTATGCTACTCCTGTCAATGTCCAACAATGGTCTTATGATATCCTCTCGCACTGCATCTATTCCCTTTAAGCCTTCTATGCCTGTACCTCTTATAATACGCATAAGGAGGGTTTCTACATTATCATTAGAATTCTGTGCTACCGCTATTTTGTTTGCTTTCATTTTTTCCTTTGACTCTCTGAATAGCTTGTAGCGTATTTCCCTTCCCGCTTCCTCCGGTGAAAGTCCCTGCTGTTTCGCATAGGCAGGCACATCAAAGGTTTCAATTCTGCAAGGTATATTCCATTCTTTACAAATATGCTCTACAAATTCAGCGTCTTTCTCTGCATCTATGCCTCTAAACATATGATTGAGATGAACTGCAAAAAGTTTGATATCCATCTCATTTTGCAAGGTTTTAAGCACATGAAGAAGACACAAGGAATCCGCTCCTCCAGAAACTCCGACGATTACTGTGTCTCCACTTCTTAACATATTATGCTTTTCAATTGTAGATTTTACAATGTCCATAAAATATTTCATAAAACCCTGCCTTAAATTACAATATAAGGAACAATAAAATGGCAGACCAGGTTTTAGACTAGATAAATCTGGAAAGTAATCCTTTTGTTATTCCTAAATCAAATTCTATAATTCCCTACTGATATTGTCAATATTACATA
>JAQSYB010000043.1 GCA_029256365.1 Clostridia bacterium | reverse complement strand
GTGAGCAAGTCTGCAAGTTTGGCGCAGTTAGCAGAATGTAGGAAAGGAAATGATTAGATTGTCAAAGGTAAATTTAAATATAAATGGCTTATCTGTGGTCGCAGATAAAGGCATGACAATAGTAGATGCAGCAAGACTTGTAAACATAGAGATTCCTACCTTATGCCATTTAAATATACA
The DNA here is from genome assembly GCA_029256365.1 of Clostridia bacterium. Taxonomy (GTDB): domain Bacteria; phylum Bacillota; class Clostridia; order Lutisporales; family Lutisporaceae; genus GWB2-37-7. The sequence continues at coordinate 9,797 of JAQSYB010000043.1, read as the reverse complement.
TGATATAAAAATGGTAAATCGAACTGCCTCCTGCAGGGTTTGTATGGTTGAAGTAGAAGGACGACGCAACCTCTCTCCTGCATGTGCTACAGAGGTAGTTGAAGGAATGACGGTGCGTACAGATACCTTGAGAGCAATCAAAGCAAGGAGAACTATGCTGGAGCTGCTACTGTCGGATCACCCCACTGATTGTCTGGTATGTGAGAGAAATCAAAACTGCCAGCTTCAGAAGTTAGCGGCAGAGTTGGGCATTCGAAAATTGAAGTATGAGGGTGAAATGACCCACTACACCAAGGACTCTTCCAGCCAAGCTCTTTATAGAAATCCTGATAAATGCATCATGTGCAGGCGATGCGAAACCATGTGCAATGAGGTTCAGACTGTTGGTATATACTCAGCTGTAGATAAAGGCTTTGAAACAGTTGTAGCCCCAGCTTTCGGATTGCCCATGGTGGATACCCAATGCGTATTCTGCGGCCAGTGCACCCAAGTATGCCCTACCGCTGCACTAACAGAGGTCAGTCACGTTGCCAAGGTGTGGGAGCTTCTAGCTGATGAGGACTTACATGTTGTGGTTCAAACTGCCCCATCTATAAGAGTCACTTTAGGTGAAAAATACGATATGCCTCCAGGCACCGATGTAACGGGCAAAATGGTATCTGCACTGAGACGACTTGGATTTGATAAGGTGTTTGATACAAACTTTGGTGCAGATGTGACCATTGTGGAAGAGGCAAATGAGTTCATAGACAGATTAAAAAATGGCGGCAGATTACCAATACTCACAAGCTGCTGTCCCAGCTGGGTTAAATTTATTGAGCATCAGTTCCCAAATTTAATTGATATCCCCTCCAGCTGCAAATCGCCACATATGATACTGGGCGTACTGACTAAGACCTATTATGCTGAAAAATATAATATAGACCCAAATAAAATAATTGTAGTTTCTGTAATGCCTTGTATTGCGAAGAAGTATGAAATTGTTAGAGAAGAAATGACAAATGAAGGCCTTCGCAACGTGGATCATGTCGTTACAACCAGGGAGCTCATTGCTATGTTAACAGAAGCAGGAATTGATTTTAAGAACCTGCCAGATGATGAATTTGACAATCCACTGGGAATTTCAACTGGAGCAGCTGATATATTTGGTACTACAGGAGGAGTTATTGAGGCAGCCCTCCGAACCAGCTATGAATGGCTAACCGGACAAGAGCTGAAGGACGTAGATTTCCATAATGTTAGAGGATTAGACGGCTTGAAGGAAGCTTCCGTCAATATCAATGGCACAGATGTAAAAATCGGCGTTGCACATGGTCTTGGCAATGCAAGGAAGCTATTGCAATCTATTGAAAAAGGCGAAGCTCATTATCATGCTATAGAGATCATGGCATGTCCCGGCGGCTGCATCGACGGCGGCGGACAGCCATACCACATGGGAGATATGGAATTGGTAAAAGCAAGAGCAGCCGGTCTTTACAAAATTGATAAGGATAAACCCATGAGAAAATCCCACGAGAACCCTGATGTCCTCAATCTTTATAAGGAGTATTTAGGTGAAATTGGCGGCCACAAAGCCCATGAACTACTGCATACTCATTTTAAGGTGCGAGAAAAAATCTAACCAAAATAATAGGGCGGCTATGGCGATAGTCGCTTTTTTACTTGTTGTGCAATCCAAGCTGTGTATGTTATGATAAAATCACAGTCGGTATTCCTGAGAAACCGAACTATTCCATATAAAAAATAATGATTACGTCTTGTATCTCGAGAGAGAATGAGAGCGGAGGTTGATTTTATGCAAAATAATTTAACAAACAAAAAGTTTGGCGTAAGGCAGATGGCTGTTGTTGGTATGCTTTCTGCAATCACTATGGTTCTTGGCTCTACAGGTTTGGGTTTTATACCACTTCCTATGGCCAAAGCGACCATCATGCATATACCGGTAATAATAGGTGCTATTATTGAAGGCCCTATTGTTGGAGCGACGATCGGTTTGATTTTTGGACTTTTCAGCATCTTTCAAAACATGACAAATCCCAACTTGTTGTCCTTTGCTTTTTTAAACCCATTGGTATCAGTTGTACCAAGAGTTTTAGTAGGAATTATGGCTTATTATGGCTATCGCCTATTCAGCAAAAAGAATACAACTTTAAGCGTTGGAATCGGAGCTGCAGTTGGCTCTTTAACAAATACATTTGGTGTGTTGTCTATGATATATGTGTTGTACGCAGCACAGTATGCTTCGGCAAAGGGAATTGATCCAGCTACTACTGCCAAAGTAATCTATGGTATTGCCCTTACAAACGGAGTACCTGAAGCAATTGTAGCAGTACTAATCGTAACCCCTATTGTTGTAGCAATTAAAAGAGTATTAAATAAATAAATCATACAAACAGGCTGTATTTCTCAGGATACAGCCTGTTTTTTTGTTCAAAATGACAACATCTAGCTTAAGGTGGTATAATATACCATATGTATTAAAATAATAGGAGGGGTTTTTATGACACATCAAGACAGCAGATCAAGAGAGGTTGTCAAGAAGGGTATCAGCTTCGGCGCCTGCCTTGCTATGGTAATTTCCTTTACCATGTGGAAATCAGTATTCTGGGCTATACTCCACGGACTGTTAGGCTGGATTTATGTGGTTTATTATCTCATAAAATACGTATAATAGGTTTGAAATAAAACATAGGAGGAGTTTTTATGAACATTAGCTTTGTAACGATACCTGTAACTTCCTTGGATGAAACTATAAAATTTTATCAAGAGGTTATGGACTTTCAAATTGTAACTAGATTTGGTGCAGGACCACAAATGGAAATTGTTTTTATGTCAGACAAGAATGGCAATCAACTAGAATTCATTCAAAAGAGCGGTGAGAGCATCCAGCATGATGGTTCGATCTCAATCGGTTTCTATGTAGAGGATATCAATGCAACCGAAGCCTATCTTAGGGAACATCATGTAAATATAGATCAAGCACCTATGACTTTACCCAGCGGCGTGAAATTAATGCATGCCCGTGACTTAAATGGTGTGGCATTGGGTTTTGTACAAAGACCATCAAAATAAATAATTTTTTATAGCCTGTCATATTAAGCAGCAAACCTGCATAAGTATTAGCAACGAAATATAAAAGGGTTGAGATTATGAGAGCCCAATTTAAGGTATCGCCTTAAATTGGTGCTCTTTTTGTTTTTTTAAGGAGGATTCAATATGTATGATGTTGCAATAATCGGTGCTGGGATCACCGGAATGTCAATTGCCCGAGAGCTCTCTAAGTACGACTTGAAGGTCTGTGTATTGGAAAAAGAAGTTGACATTGCCATGGGTACTACAAAAGCGAATAGTGCTATTGTTCACGCTGGCTTTGATGCCAAGCCCGGCACTCTCAAAGCCAAATTGAATGCCAAAGCAAACAGCATGTTTGACCAGCTTTCAAAGGATTTGGATTTTCATTTTAGAAGAAATGGTTCCCTTGTACTCTGCTTTGATGAGAAAGACATGGATCATTTAAGAGACCTCATGGAGCAAGGTATTCAAAACGGAGTTCCCGACCTAGTGATTTTGGATAAAGCTGCTGTATTGGCCATGGAGCCAAATCTTTCAGAGGACGTCGTCGCTGCACTTTATGCACCTACAGGTGGTATTGTATGTCCCTATGAAATGGCCATAGGCATGGCAGAAAATGCTTATGAAAACGGTGTTGAATTCTTCTTTGAAAATACAGTGCTAGATATTCAGAAGCTGAATAATGGCTATGCCCTTATTACGGATAAAAATACTTTCAAGAGCAAATTGGTCGTCAATGCTGCCGGCGTTTATTCTGATAAGATGAATAATTTCGTCAGCAGCAGCAAGCTAAGCATTATCCCGCGCAGAGGTGAATACTGCGTCTTTGATAAAGAAGTTGGCTCTTATGTTGATAAAACAATATTCCAATTGCCTACTAAGTTAGGCAAAGGCGTACTGGTTACCCCTACGGTGGATGGCAATCTGCTTATCGGACCCAATGCAGTTGATATCGATGACAAAGATGACTTAACAACCACTAGAATCGGATTGGATGAAATATTGCGCAAAGCCAGTCTATCCATAAAAAAAATGCCTTCTCATGCTATCATCGCCTCTTTTACTGGATTACGTGCCAGAACGGAAGCGGATGATTTTATAATCGGTGAAGTCCCAGATGCCAAAGGCTTTATCAATGCAGCGGGTATAGAATCCCCTGGACTTACCTGCGCACCTTTCATCGGTGCTATGGTGAAGGAATTCATCGTTGAAATGCTTCACCCACTGGAAAAATCCAACTTTAACCCCCTTCGAAAAGGGATTCACCATTTCTTGGAAATGACCAATGAAGAGCGCAAAGCACTTATAAAGCAAGATCCAGCTTACGGAAAAATTGTATGTCGCTGCGAAACAGTTTCTGAAGGGGAAATATTGTCTGCCATTCATAGACCCTTAGGAGCAACTACCTTAGACGGCATCAAGAGACGCACAAGAGCTGGCTCAGGTCGATGTCAGGCTGGCTTTTGCATGACTAGGGTATTGGATATCTTGTCTAGAGAGCTTGAAATCAAACGTACTGAGGTAACGAAGTTTGGTGGAGAATCTAAGCTGCTTGTTGGCAAAAACAAACAAGACGTTTAAATAGGAGGGTCAGAAATGCAAGAATATGATTTGGTTGTTATTGGCGGAGGCCCTGCTGGTCTTGCAGCGGCCGTAGCTGCCAAGGAGCAAGGGATTGAAAATATATTGATTCTAGAGAGAGAAGCAAAGCTTGGAGGCATCCTTAACCAGTGTATTCACAACGGTTTTGGCCTGCACGTATTCAAAGAAGAGCTTACAGGACCTGAGTATGCTTATAGATTTATAAACATGATAGAAGACAAATTTATTAGGTATAAAACTGAGACCATGGTAATAGATTTAAGCAAGGACAAACTTATCACTGCAGTAAACAAAACAGATGGTATTTTTACGATACAAGCCAAGGCTGTCATACTTGCCATGGGCTGCAGAGAACGTCCTAGGGGTGCACTGAACATCCCAGGAGCCAGATGCTCAGGAATATTTACCGCTGGTACAGCACAGAAATTTGTGAATATTGAAGGTATGATGCCAGGTAAAAGCATTGTTATACTTGGCTCTGGAGATATCGGACTAATTATGGCAAGAAGAATGACCCTTGAGGGTGCCCATGTAAAAGCAGTTGTAGAGCTGATGCCCTATTCTGCCGGGCTGACTCGTAACATCGTCCAATGTCTTGATGATTACGATATACCGCTCAAACTCAATCATACTGTAACCAACATAGTAGGCAAAGACAGGCTGGAAGGGGTCTATATCGCCCCAGTTGATGAAAATAGAAACCCTATCCCAAATGAAGAAGAATATATTCCCTGTGATACCCTTCTGCTTTCTGTCGGGCTGCTGCCAGAAAATGAGCTATCCAAGAAAGCAACCGTCAAGCTTTCTCCTCTCACAGGAGGGGCTGAAGTAGATGAAGGCAGAGAAACCAATGTTGATGGCATATTCGCCTGCGGAAATGTCCTCCATGTTCATGATCTCGTAGATCATGTTACCGAGGAAAGCTATATCGCTGGAAATGCCGCAGCAAGGTACTTAAAAGGTCTGCAAAAGCAGTCTAAAAAAATTGAAGTAAAAGCCAAGGATGGCGCAAGATATGTCGTTCCGAAGTTTATCAGTCCTGAAAATATAGAAACGGATTTAGAGCTGAGCTTTAGAGTCAGAGATATCTATAAGGACCATTATGTATCCGTCTACTTTGACGAAACAAGAGTTGCTCATCAAAAGAAAAAAATCTTGACCCCTGGCGAAATGCAAACGGTAAAAGTCACTGCAGAAATGCTGAATGCCCATACTCATTGCAACGAAATATCCATACAGGTTGAGAAGGAGTGATATTTATGGATCAAAAAGCTTTGGTTTGCATCGGCTGCCCCCTAGGCTGTCGTTTAGAGGTAACCTTAGAGAACTCTGAAGTTCTTCGAGTTACAGGCCAATCCTGTAGAAAAGGTAAGACTTACGCAATAAAAGAGTGCACCAATCCCACCCGAATACTAACTACTACAGTAGAAGTAGAAAACGGCTTCCTTGAGGTTGCCTCTATCAAAACCGAGAAAGACATCCCAAAGGATAAATTATTTGATTGCATAAAAGAACTCAAAAAAGTAAGACTCACTGCACCGATTCACATTGGTGACATTGTTGTTGCAAACATCGCAGATACAGGGGTAAATATCATTGCCACTACCAATTGCGAAGCACTAGATACCTAAAACCAATCTATTAAAATGGGGAGAGATAAAATGCATGATTTAGAGGAACTATTGGCTGAGGTTCCCATCATTTCAGCAATAAGAAGCGATATGGATCTTGAAAGGGCTATCAACTGCGATAATCGGATTGTTTTTGTACTATACGGAAGTTTGGTGGATATACAAGATATATGCAACAAATTAAAGGATGCCAAAAAGCTCGTATTCATTCATGTTGATATGATCGATGGCTTAAAAGCCGATGCAAAAGGCATCGAATTCATCAAAAGACATGTGAATCCCTATGGCATCATCACAACCAAAACCACTAGTGTAAAATACGCTAAAAACCTAGGCTTATATACTATTTTGAGAGTGTTTATACTGGATTCCCAATCCCTGCAAACAGGCATAAATAATATTCACACCGTCACACCTCATGCAGTAGAGGTTCTACCCGGTGTAGCCAGTAAAATCATCAACATTATAAAAAAGGACATTCATATTCCTATTATTGCCGGTGGTTTAATCAATAGCAAAAAAGATGTTATGGATGCAATGTCTGCCGGTGCTTTGGCGGTATCTACCTCCAACGAAGAGGTCTGGAAGCTTGGTTAGAAATAAATATTATTGCCATGAGTTGCTAGAAATTCATGGTTTAATATAAAAAATACAAAGGGGGATTTGAAATGGCAAAATTTGTAATGGCATTAGACCAAGGAACTACAAGCTCTAGATGTATACTTTTTAACGAAAAAGGTTTAATCGAAAGTGTAGCTCAAAAAGAATTTACACAGATCTATCCTACAGCTGGTTGGGTTGAGCATGATGCAATGGAAATTTGGAGCACTCAAATAGGAGTGGCTCAAGAAGCTATGGCTAAAATCAATGCCTCTGCTGAGGACATTGCAGCCATAGGTATCACCAATCAAAGAGAAACAACAGTAGTATGGGACAAAAGAACTGGCAAACCAGTCTATAATGCCATTGTTTGGCAATGCAGGAGAACTGCTCCCATATGCGATGAGCTAAAAGCAAAAGGCTTAGAAGACATGTTCAAAGAAAAAACAGGCTTAGTTGTAGACGCATATTTCTCAGGAACAAAAGTAAAGTGGATATTAGACAATGTGGAAGGTGCAAGAGAAGAAGCTGAGAACGGAAATCTTCTTTTTGGTACAATTGACGCTTGGCTAATTTGGAACCTGACAAAGGGTAAAGTTCACGTTACTGATTATTCAAACGCTTCCAGAACATTGTTGTTCAACATCCATGAGCTAAAATGGGACGACGAAATACTTGCAGAATTAAATATACCAAAATCCATGCTTCCTGAAGTAAAACCATCCAGCTGTGTATATGGACACACAGATAAATCCTTGTTTGGCACAGAAATAGCAATTGCAGGTGCTGCTGGAGATCAACAGGCTGCATTGTTTGGCCAAACTTGCTTTGAATCAGGCAACGCAAAGAATACATATGGAACAGGCTGCTTCATGCTCATGAATACCGGTGAAAAAGCATTCCCATCAAAGAATGGCTTGCTCACAACAATTGCTTGGGGTATAGACGGCAAGGTTGAATATGCTTTAGAAGGCAGTATCTTTATAGCAGGCGCTGCAATCCAATGGTTGAGAGACGAGCTTAGATTGGTTGACAATGCAGCAGATACAGAAGCTATTGCTTCCTCCGTAGAGGATACAAATGGTGTATTCGTTGTACCAGCATTTGTAGGACTTGGCGCACCATATTGGGATTCCTATGCAAGAGGCTCTATATTTGGTTTGACAAGAGGAGCTAAGAAAGCCCATCTAATCAGAGCAACCTTAGAATCCTTGGCTTATCAGACTTACGACGTATTAAAAGCGATGCAGGATGACTCAGGCATAGAGCTTACAGCACTTAAGGTTGATGGCGGAGCATGTGCAAACAACTTCTTGATGAAGTTCCAATCAGATATACTTGGTGTTCAAGTTGATAGACCAGAAGTAATTGAAACTACAGCTTTAGGTGCTGCTTATCTTGCAGGCTTAGCAGTTGGATACTGGGCTGATAAAGAAGAAGTAGCGAAGAACTGGGCAATTTCGAGATCCTTCCTTCCTGAAATGGATGTTGAGAAGAGAACAGAATTGCTAAACGGCTGGCATGAAGCTGTAAAGAGATCCTTAAAGTGGCTATAATTCATAATCAAAATAATTAAGAAAGAGGTGTAAATTATGTCAGTTTTATTAGCCGAATTATTAGGAACCATGATTATCGTATTATTCGGTGACGCGGTTGTTGCCAACGTAGTGCTTAACAGAACAAAGGGTAATAATTCCGGTTGGATCGTAATTACAACAGCTTGGGCTATCGGTGTTGCTTTGGCTGTATACATTTTCGGACCTATTAGCGGTGGACACTTTAACCCTGCTGTCACATTAGCTTTGGCCTCTATCGGACAATTCCCATGGGCCGATGTTCCTGCTTATATATTCTTCCAAATAGCAGGCGGCTTTATCGGGGCTGTAGTTGTTTGGGCTAACTTCATTCCTCACTGGAAGGTTACAGATGATAAAGATGCTAAGCTTGCAGTATTCTGTACTGGACCTGCAATCAGAGACTATAAACATAACTTCTTTTCAGAATGCATCGCTACATTTATATTGCTGTTCTGTATCCTTGGTCTAGGAACTGCTAATATGGTTCAAGGCTTTGGTCCTGCAACAGTTGGTATACTTATTTGGGGATTAGGTCTTGCTTTTGGCGGAACTACAGGATATGCGATGAATCCTGCAAGAGACTTGGGCCCTCGTATTGCACACTTTGTACTTCCTGTAGCTGGCAAGCGCGACTCAGATTGGGCTTATTCTTGGGTTCCTGTTCTAGGTCCTATCTGTGGCGGTGTAGTAGCAGCTCTTTTCTTCAACTTGATATTCTAGAATTCTAAAAGTCTTACTTTGTTAAGCCGCCGTAACTCCATTTACGGCGGCTTCGCTTTTCAATGCAAGATTCATCTCTTTGACTTACTTATTACAATATGCAATTGTACTCATATGTATGTTATTTTAATGTTGTAATGCAATCATATTCATAAAAATTGGGCGAATACTTTCTCGCCCAATTTATCATGCACCTTTTCATTTTAATTTATATGATTACTTTACATTTTCAAGAATCTTAGTAATTTCCTTTGGCTTTAGAACCTTTCCAAAGGATACCACCTTTTCATCAATCACCAATGCTGGAGTAGTCATTACTCCGTAAGCCATGATATCCTTAAAGTCTGTCACCTTAACAATTTCTGCTTCCACCCCTGCCTCTTTTAATGCTACCTCAGTATTCTCCTTCAAGGTAATACAGTTTTTACAACCAGAACCTAAAATTTTAATTATCATAAAATATCACTCCTTAAGTATTATTTTAGAAACATTACTATTTATTAAGCAGCTCAGCATTTTTATAAATATTTTCAATTTCACCCTTCGTCATAAGTTTTGATAAAACATAGGCTATTATAATGATTCCAGGTATATC
>JAQSYB010000312.1 GCA_029256365.1 Clostridia bacterium | reverse complement strand
TAACCCCTGATGAAAGACATCCCATGGGCCCAACCCAAGGTTGGCATTTATCGTTAACACAATACCTACTGCATAAAGAAATAATCCTACAAATAGTCTAATGATACGTAAAAAAGCAAGCTTTAAGTTTTCTTTCATTGCAACACCCCCACATCATATTAACATAAACTATTACTCTGGGCAAAGCAATCGTACAGATTGCGAATAACTAGTACTTTTCCGATATGGCATTCTATTGTATAATTTAATAAAATTCAAAGGAGATTTGGAAATGAAGGATGACTATAATAGAGATACCTTGCACCACAAGCTTATTGCCGAGAAAAATGTCATTTTTGATACGGAAGTGGAATACTTTTTGGAATACTTTTTTATCCTTGGCCAATTCCTGATGTATGTATTTTATCGCCTTGGAGGAATCCAAAGGCATCATAACGCATTTCACTACTTAACAAATCCCTATTTGCCTCATGATGTGCAGCAATTGGGTTTAAGGACAGTTCGTTTTTTTTCCAAATTACCTACTCAAATGTTTCACGGCAATGAGAATTTGTCCACCTTAGTATCCTCTTTGGTAGAACATACGGACTTATACTTGTATTCATCCGTAGATATTCCAAAGTGCACAGAAGCTTTTTTCCACGGAATACATAGTAAAAATTTATTTATAGAAATTTATGCGAAGCACGAAAGGCAGTAATGCAATCCAATTGCATTACTGCCTTTCTATTCTTCTATTTTTTTATATAGTTTATATGCTTTATTGAAATCACAGAAAAAATCATAGCCATTGTTATGCAGTATCCCTTCGCTTTTGCCCAATACCAGAAAGCCATTCCGTTCTAACGAGTTTGCAAAGTTCTCAAGTGCCTTTCTTTGAAGCAAAGGGGTAAAATATATCAATACGTTTCTGCACATAATGAGATGAAATTCATTTAATATCCCATTCCCATCCAAGCTGTGTTGAAAAAAAAGGATCTTCTCTTTTAACTCTTCATTTATTTCAATATAGTCACCCTTTACTGTAAAATTGTCCATAAAGCTGCCTTTGACTCCAGAGCTTCTATAGTTTTCAATATTTTTCTCCAAGTTCTTCAAGGAATACAAACCATTTTTGGCTTCTTCTATTACATAGGGATTGATATCTGTTGCATATATTTGTGTCTTCTTTAATAGTCCCATTTCATTTAACAATATCGCCAAGGAATAGGGTTCTTCCCCTGTAGAACAGCCAGCACACCATATCTTTATATTCGGATAGGTGCTTAAGTATGGCACAATTTTGTTCTTAATTTCATTAAATACTTCAGGATTTCTAAAAAACTCTGTTGTATTCACTGAAAAATACAAGAACAATTGCTCAAATAGCTGCTCATTTTGAAGTATTGCTTGACGGAACTGTTTGAATCCCCTTACATTTTCCTTCAGCATGCATGCCTGGATTCTTCTTGTAATACTTTCAATTTGATACAATGTATAGTCATATCCATAGCGCTCTTTTATATCCTGCAAAAACAACTTTACTTCTTCCGGCTCTGCATTGCAGCTCTTCTCAGTTTGATTCTCCATTAAGGACTTACTGGCTACAAAATTACTATATATTCCCAAGCTATATAAGTACGAAAACAAGTATGCCTTCAATACAAACAGCCTCAAGGTATAATTTTTTTGAAGTTGATAAAGACACTCTACAGTTCTATTCCCAAGAATATTTGCATCTAAGAATGTAATATGCAAGGTTTTGGATTTTACTGCCTCTATGGATTCTAAGAAGGTATTCTCTTCAGAAAAACTCTCCAGCTCTCCTATAACAGTCACATGACAAATATCTCTTGAATCATTATATAGATTTATTTTCATATTCAATCCTTTTCTGCTATTTGCTTATCCATGCTTTTACCAGCCTCACCAAGGTATCATAATCCACGGGTTTGGAAATATAGTCATTGGCTCCTGCTGCCATACACTTGTCTTTATCATCCTTTAAGGACTTAGCTGTAATCGCAATAATAGGTATATTATGATATGCCTCACAGTTCCTAATTTCCTTAATCGCTTGAAAACCATCCATTACAGGCATCATGATATCCATAAGCACCAAATCTACATGATGCTTTTCTAGCTGTTCCAAGGCAACCTTGCCGTTCTCAGCCTCCACAACCTCTGCTCCAAAGTCCTCCAATGCAGATGCCAAAACAAATATATTTCTAGTATCGTCATCTACTATTAGAATTTTTTTGTTTTCTAAGGTCAAGGCATGCTGCTTATTGGTCTTGGACATAAGATAATGAGGCTTCTTATTATTTTTCTTAAGCTTATGCAAAAATAAGGTTACTTCATCCAACAGCCGATCATCAGAATTGGCTGTTTTTATAATAATGCTGTCAGCATATTTTCTAATTTCCTTTTCCTGCTCCATGGTTAAGCTTGCTCCGGTATATACAATTACAGGAACTGCATATTTCTTCTCTTTCATTAATTTACAAATATTTATACCCTT
>JAQSYB010000042.1 GCA_029256365.1 Clostridia bacterium | reverse complement strand
CCAATCTTTAGTAAAGATTTAACCAATTCTACAATTGCATTCTTTGTAATAATATTCTTAAAGCCTTCTATGGGATTTAGCTTGCTAAATTGTGGTACCAAAGGCTTTAATGTAAACAAAAAACCAATTTGCAAATAGTTTAGTACAACAGCTACTAACGCAGATATGACAAGTATAGGCGCCATAGTCTTGGCAAAAACCCACAGGCATCTTGTATAAATATTAATAATATCCCCTATGTTTATCGCATCATCTGTTTTAATTGGAAAGGTAAAAAACATTTGTAGCAGCTCAGTCATATTCGTGAATATGCTGCTGGCGAACATTCGAATTGTTATAAAAGTTACCAATAAAAGTACGGCAGTTGTGATTTCCTTACTCTTGGCTACCTGGCCCTTTTCTCTAGATTCCCTTCTACGTTTCGCTGTAGCAGGCTCAGTCTTTTCCTCGGCAAAAAGTTGCAGGTTGATAATAAAATCAAATTCATACATATATATCACCCTTTAACCAAACTTTTTATTATCAAATAGATATAGCCGTACATTTTGTTAAATGTTAAATCCAAAGTGCTGACAAACATTGGCATCATTGCAAGTAATGTCAATAATCCAACCCCAACCTTCATAGGCATACCAATTACAAAAACATTCATCTGTGGAACTGTTTTCGTCAGTATTCCCAAAGCAATCTCAGCCAAAAGCGATGCTGCCAGTATCGGTATACTTATTTTGAAACCAATTGCAAAGGTCTCATAAAAAATTTGAAGCATGTTGTTAAACAACACATCGTTAAAAGCAAAGCTATCTATAGGCAGTACATTATAGCTTTTAAACAATGCTGTCAGCAATACATGGTGTCCATTCATTAGAAGAAAAAACATTAAGGATATGATATATATAAAGTTACCTGTTAATGGTACCTGTGTATCATGCATAGGGTCCAACACATTAACCATACCAAATCCAATTTGTATATCTATAATTTGACCTGCAAGATACAGTGCAGAAAATACCAAGTAACTGGTAAATCCAAGAATGATACCGATAGCAAGTTCTTTTGCTATCATAGCTGCATAGCTGTATATATTCGTAAATTCCACACTGGCATCCTTGAGCAGTGTTAACATTATGACACTGCAAAAAAAAGCAAAGGCTATCTTTAAATAGCTGGGAACATTTCTACCGCCAAACACAGGTGTAACAACAAATAAAGAGCTCATTCTAACTAAAATCAATAGAAACAATGTGAATTTGTCCATGAGAAGATATAATATTTCATTCATCGGCTTACCTTATATAATTGGGAATATTCTCAAATAGGTTAATCGTGAAGTCATACATCATATTCATCATCCATGGACCAAAAATCAACAAAGCCAAAGCAATTGCTACAAGCTTTGGTATAAAAGTAAGAGTCTGCTCCTGTATTTGTGTTGTAGCTTGTATTATGCTTACTATAAGCCCTACAAGTAGTCCTAACAGCAAAACTGGTGCCGCAACCATTAGTACTACTCTTATTGCTTCTATACCAACGTCTATTACCATTTCTTGACTCATAAATACCACCTTCTATCAATTAAAGCTCATTACAAGTGATTTTACTATTAGATTCCATCCGTCGATCATTACAAATAGCAAAAGCTTAAAAGGCAATGAAATCATTACTGGTGGAAGCATCATCATCCCCATAGACATCAGTGTACTTGAAACCACCATATCAATCATGATGAAGGGAATATACAAATAAAAGCCTATTATAAAGGCTGTCTTCAACTCACTAATTATGAATGCTGGTATTAAAGCTGAAGTTGGTATGTCGATGGATTTGATTGGCTGCTCTGTTTGACTTAGGTTCAGAAACAACGCCAAATCCTTTTCTTTTACATTTTTTAGCATGAATTCCCTGATTGGGTCCATTGCTCTTGTTATGGCTTGTTCTTGTGTAATTTCACCATTTGTATAAGGCTGAAATGCATTGGTATTGATATCTACGATTACTGGATTCATAACATAAAAAGTAATAAATAATGCCAATCCGATAAGCACTTGATTTGGTGGCATTTGTTGAGTTCCAAGAGCATTTCTAGTAAATGACAATACGATGATCACTCTAGTAAAGGATGTCACCATAATCAACAAAGCCGGTGCTAAGGATAAGATCGTCAGTAGAAATAAAATCTGAATACTCAGTGCCACATCCTCTGGGCTATCTGCTGTGCCAATATCTAATCCAATCTTTGGAATGGGCAATGGTGGTTCGGCAAATACACCAACTGACAGCACGATAACCAATATAGCCGTAAAAATCAGCGTTTTTAATAATGCCTTATTTAATTTCATCGCGATTATTGCCCCTTACCATTGATTTTAATTTTTGTAAATTGTTCTTCATTGTATTGAGATGTGTGCTGAAGTCTTTTACTTCAATGCTATTATCATAAGAATCAAAATCAAATTCATTTATATCAACAGTACCAGTTACCTGTTCAGCAAAAAGCTTGTCTTGATCTAATTCACTGATCATAAACATGTTCTTTGATGCACTGCCAAGCATAAAATATTGAGTGCCTACCTTCACTAGATGTATACTTTTATCTACACCCAAAGGCATTGATTCCATCAATTTCATGTGCTTTGCCTTACTTTGTCCCATGCCCTTACGAGCAAGAAACTTGGTAACATAATATGTCGCTGCCAATATTAGTCCAAACATTAATAAATAATAAAATGTCTTAAAAAAGCTTTCTATACCATTTCCCAAAGCACGAAAGGCATTTAATTTTATATACGCCGTTGTGCCGGCATATACGTTGCCTATTAAGCTTGCGAATAATACAACCGGCATAATAAAATATTTTAATGCTTTCATCTATTTTCCTACTCCTTAATAATGAAGCAGTATTTCAGCTGGCTTAGCTGCCTAATACTTTCTTAACTGCTTCAAGTATTCTTTCTTGTTGGAAAGGCTTCACAATAAAGTCCTTTGCACCTGCCTGAATTGCTTCTATAACCATTGCTTGCTGTCCCATAGCAGAACACATAATGATTTTTGCCACTGCGTTAATCTTTTTAATTTCTTTTACCGCTTGAATACCATCCATTTCAGGCATCGTGATATCCATGATAACCAATTCTGGTGTTAATTCCTTAAACTTCTCTACAGCCTTTGCTCCATTTTCAGCTTCACCACAAACAACAAAGCCATTCTTGGACAAAGTATCCTTAATCATCATTCTCATAAATGCTGCATCATCAACCACCAATATTCCATTTGCCATTTAAAAATCCCCCTTGTAATAAATAAATTTATTGTAATTTTGTTAAACGTTTTGACGCACTGATAATATCAGTTATTCTTACACCGAAGCTTTCGTCAATAACAACGACTTCGCCCTTCGCAATGTACTTACCATTTACCAATATATCTACAGGTTCTCCGGCAAGCTTGTCCAGCTCCAAAATAGTACCAGGACCGAATTCCAGTATATCTTTTATAAGCTTTTTCGTTCTTCCCAGCTCTACTGTGACCTCCAAAGGAATATCCTTTATTAAATCAATGCTTTCTTTCTCAGCTGCCCATTGATCACTATCAAAGGACTGATATTGAATTGGTTGTACATTGACCATACGTGCTTCCTCCCTTTGTGGTGAAGAGGGTCTATGCTGCTCTTGATAAGCTTGCTGTCTATTGTAATCCCCTTCAATTTGTCCTGAATGAGTTTGTATTTGAGGCTGCGCCTGAGGCTTTGCTGTTGGAATAGGTGTTGGTGTTGGTGCTGGTGCGGCCTTTGGCTGCACTGGCTGTGGTTTCTCCTCCGGCTGCGCCATATTACCAAATAGATTGTCCACCAAAGACTTGGCAAAATCTATAGGAAGCAATTGCATGATCTCACTGTCAATGATGTCGCCAATTTCCATTCTAAAAGCAATTTTTACCACCATATCATCAGCTAAAAACTTATCTGCAATTGCTGGATCATTAAAGAACATTGAAAATGCTTTTGGTGGGGAAATGTCAATTCTCTTATTAAACATACTAGCCAAGGATGTAGAAGAAGAACCAATCATTTGATTCATTGCCTCACTGATCGCACTTAGATGTAGATCCGTTATGGGTTCACTGTTTGTTTGTCCAGGCCCCCCCATCATGAGGTCAGTAATGATTTTTACATCATCTTCCTTCATTATTAAAAGATTAGATCCGACCAATCCTTCTTTATACTCAACCTGTACAGCCACATATGGGACAGGATACTGACTGGATAATTCCTCCCAGGTAAGAACTGTAACTCTCGGTGTTGTAATATTTACTTTTTGATTTAGCAGGGTATATAAAGTAGTAGCAGAGGTACCCATACTGATGTTGCCTATTTCACCTAATGCATCTTTCTCTTCATCTGACAGAATTTGTTCCGTGGAAGATGAATTTGGTTGAGAAGGACCGCTATCGCCTCTAAGTAGTGCGTCAATTTCTTCTTGTGACAGCATATCACTCATCTACATCATCCCCTTTCTTGTATGCATTGCTTATTTTTATTGCTACTCTATTTTTCTTTAATCCCGGTTTGCCGTAGAATTTGTGATTATTGCCTATAAATATTTTCAAATCCTCACCTACTGAGGTATCAAGTGTAATCACATCTCCAACCTGAAGCTCTAATAAATCGCCTACTGTAACCTCTGATATCCCTAAGACTGCACTAACAGGCAGTAAGGTTGTCTCAATTTTCTTTTCTATAATTTTAAGTTCATTATTTGAAATCTCTTTTGTAATACCCGAAAACCAAAACTTTGTGCTCAACTTTGGAATAATTGGTTCTATAACCAAATGGGGAATACATATGTGAATCATACCATCTATATTTCCCACCTTCGTATTCAAAGTTATCAAAGCGACAGTTTCGTTTGGTGACATGATTTGTGTAAATTGAGGATTTGTTTCTATTTTCTTCAATTTCGGTTTGAGATCTATGACATTTTTCCATGGGTCTCTCATGTAGGAAATCATTTGCCCTAGTATTTTTTCCAACAGTGTCAGTTCTATTTCAGTAAAGCCTCTTGTACGCTCATATGCATTACCTGAGCCTCCAAGTACTCTTTCTATCATTGCAAAGGCAGTATTAGGTGCCATTTGTAGAATGATTGACCCTGACAAAGGTGCAAAATCCACTATTCCAAGTACAGAGGGATTTGGCATGGAATTACTAAACTCATTAAAGGTTAGCTGATCAACAGAAATTACTTCTATTTGTACCAAAGCACGTAGGAATCCGGATAAGTAAGTCTGCAACAGCCTTGCAAAGTTTTCATGCATAATTTGCAGCGTTCTTGTATGATCTTTTGCAAATTTGTTGGGAAGCTTAAAATTATATTCTCTAACTTTCCGCTCTTCTTTAACATCTTCTATCTCATTTACACTTAGTTCACCAGAGTTTAGTGCACTAAGCAACGCATCTATTTCACCTTGGGACAAAACCTCGGACATATTGGTCACCTCCCTTTAGAAAACAAAAATAAAAAATTATTGGACAATTAATTCTTCTATATATACTTCAATCTTTTTATCAGTTGATAATATTTTCTTAATAGCCTCTCGAATTTCAGCTTTAATCTTAAGCTGTCCTTCTACTCCGACGAGGTCTTTTTCGGCTTTGCCACGCATAATTAAATTAATTCTATCTATAATTTCAGATTTCCTATTGTCTAGCAGCTCTACTAGCTTTAGGTTTACATCTAATTTTACTGTTACTTTCGTAATTTTTTTACTATCTTTTACATTATTGACAAAAGAACTGCCAAAATCATACAATACTATCTCTTTATCGATGGTAATCTCTTTTAATCCCAATTCTTCGGGTTTATTCAACACAAAGATATATAATATTATACCTGATAATATTATGAAAAGTAAAAGTATTATAATAGCAATTAATACAAAATTTTTTCTCTCCATGACTAGCCTCCAAAACATTTTTTTGCTTTAATTGTTTTCATCTGGTTCTGATCTCAAAATCACCATATCAACTCTTCTGTTATTCTTTCTTCCTTCAATCGACTTATTGTCGCTGATTGGGTGTTGGTCAGCATAGCCAGAAGCAGAAAGTCTTATTGGATCTATCGCACTTTTATCTATCATATACTTAACAACATTAACTGCTCTTGTTGTAGAAAGCTCCCAATTAGAAGGATACTTAAATGTGCTAATTGGAACATTGTCTGTATGTCCCTCAACGGTTATCCTCTTATTTGATTCATTGAGAATAACTGAAATCTTGTCAATGATCTCCAAGGCTTGTGGTTTTAAATCTGCCTTTCCTGAATCAAATAGTACACTATCTAAAAAACGGATTAATAGTCCTCTTTCATTGATTTCAAGCTTTACTTGTCCGCTGAGCTCACTTTCCTCTAAAATCTTCATTAGTTCCTCTTGCATATCGCTGAATTCTTCTGACTCAGCTGAAGATTCTGTGGGACTGTCAACAGGATAATTATTGACTAAGGGCTCTAAAGAGATAGTAGGTCCTGAATCAAGGACACCAAGTGAACCATTCAGAGATAGAACTGCAGCCTTATATTTTGCAGTATCTATACTCGACATAGAGAACAGCAAAACGAAAAAAACGAGAAGCAATGTCATCATATCTCCATATGTGGCTAACCAATCTGGTGCTCCTGCTTTATGTTCTTCCTGCCTTTTTCTAGCCATTGTTATTCACCCTCTTTTTGTTCCTTTTCTGCTCCAATTTTAGCACGTAGCTTTGGTGCCATAAATGCTTTGAGTTTTTCTTCTATAATTCGTGGATTTTCACCTGCTTGTATAGACAGCATACCTTCAAGCATAACTTCCTTCATCAGTATTTCTGATGCACTTCTTAGTTTCAGTTTGTTCACTACAGGGTTGCAAAAAACGTTTGCAATAATGGATCCATAAAGTGTAGTTATAATTGCAACTGCCATGTTTGGTCCTAAGCTTGATGGATCTGATAAATTTGCAAGCATATTGATTAGTCCAATCAGTGTTCCCAACATACCAAATCCAGGTGCCATCGTTGCCATAAACTCAAATACTGCTTGGTTTCCTTTGTGTCTATCCTCTATGAAGGACAATTCTGTTTCAAGTATATTTCTTACCAATTCTGGATCTGTACCGTCAACAATCAACAATATTCCTTTTTGCAGGAAGTTATCCTTTAATTCTTGTGCTGCTTCTTCTAATGCCAATAGACCTTCTTTTCTAGCTACATTGGCTAAATCAATAATTGATTTTATAATTCCTTCTGCTTCTAAGGCTGTATGGAAAAATACATGCTTCAGTGAGGAAAAAGATTCCTTCAGTTTACCAAATGGATAAGCAAATATTACCATTGTAGTCGTTCCGCCAAAGGTACAGACTATTGATGGAATATCTATATATCCTGCCAAATCTCCACTTAGAAGAATTGTAAAAAGCATTACTGCTATACCACCGGCCAAACCGGCAAATGACGCTATGTCCAATTTAAGCACCTCACTTCTGTTATCTGTTATTAATTAGAGGTAAATCGACAAAAATCCTCTTTTTATAATCAATTATTTTTCCTACAATTTCCTCAGGAGTTTCCTTAACATAATGTTTTTTCCCATCCCGAAGAGTAATCAGCGTATCTGGAATGGATTCCATAATCTCTATTAACTCACAATTTATATAATAGCCTACACCATTTATATTTGTTACCTTTATCATCTCACAGCACTTCCTTTAGTTAGTCCCTGAGCAACATGCTCAGGGACTAAATTTAGTATTATCTCTTCAGATTAACAAGCTCTTGAAGCATTTCATCGGAAGTTGTTATAATTCTTGAGTTTGCTTGGAAGCCTCTTTGTGTGCTTATCATTTCTGTAAACTCTCTTGAAATATCAACGTTTGACATTTCTAAGGTACCAGGGTTTAAGGAACCCATGCTGCCATCACCAGGTAAGCCAACTATGGCATCACCTGAGTTAGGTGTTAGCTGGTACATGTTCTCTGATGTCTTTTCCAATCCTGCTGGATTCTTAAACACTGCCAAAGCAATTCTTCCAATCACCTTGTTTTGACCATTTGTAAATACCGCATTGATCTCACCAGTTTGTCCAATTGAATATGTGTCCAGGAAGCCCTGTGGGTATCCATCACTCTTTGTTATTGCAGCGTTTGAATCGCTAGCAAACTGTGTAAGCTTTGAAAAATCAACATCTACAGGAAACTCATCTGAACCATTTCTACCTTCGATTGTTAATTGAATTGTTGGGATAACTGTAGTATCAATTTTTCCGTCCAATCCAAACTTTAGTGGTATTGCGATATCCGCCATAGATGCTGCCGAAGCGCCAAGCTCACCATAAGAACCATCATCATTAAAGAATCTACCTGTATCTAAATCTTGAATAAATACAGCCCATTCTCTGTCTGCATCAGCAGTTGATGACTCTGCGCCTGCTCCATCCATACCTCTTACAAAAGTGTATTTTATATTATGCTGCCCACCAAGTCCATCCGTATATTGATAGGTTGTCTCCCAATACTTAGAGTCTCCTAGGTCTAGCATATCCTTTGCAATCGGTGGTACTGCTGTAAGATCCTGTGCTACCAAAGGTGTTGCAGGCAATGTTGCTTTTGGTATCGCATTGTTTAAATTTCCTTCAAAATTTGAGTAAGTCGTAGCCT
Source organism: Clostridia bacterium (assembly GCA_029256365.1). Lineage (GTDB taxonomy): Bacteria > Bacillota > Clostridia > Lutisporales > Lutisporaceae > GWB2-37-7. Next base: position 2,528 of record JAQSYB010000042.1, on the reverse strand, counting down.
TCGCATCATCTGCTGTTGCTTTAGAAATCTTTATTCCTTCTAAACTGCTCTTTAATACTCCCGTTTCTTGATCTACCATGTATCCGAGAACCTTAAAACCATTTGATGCAACTAAGTTGCCATCGTCATCTAGAGAGAAGTTACCCGCTCTTGTATAGCTTCTGCTGAGGTTGTCAACTGAATCAGACAGCATGAAGAATCCATCTCCGTTTACTGCCAAATCTGTTATATTATCTGTTCTTTGTACTGCTCCTCTAATATGAAACGTATCTATGGAGGACAAGGATATACCCAAGCCTACTTGGTGTGCATTTGTACCGCCTTTCCCTTCTTGAGGTGAGCTGGCACCCTTGATTGTTTGGCTGAATACTTCCTGGAAAGTTACTCTTTGTCCCTTAAAACCAACTGTGTTTACGTTGGCAATATTGTTACCTATTATATCCATTTTGAGCTGATGCGCTCTTAATCCGGAAACACCGGAGTACATTGATCTCATCATAATTAATACGACCTCCTAAAGTTTAATTTGTCCTTTCTTCTATCAGTCCGAAAGGTTAAGCCTCCTTAATAAGGTCCGGCTTAGATAATAATTGCACCATCTATATTGGTGAATACATTGCTTTTAAGATTTTCCTCTGTGGCAGCAGTAATCACTGTCTTGTTCTTTATGCTTGTTACTAACGCCGTGTTACCCATTATAATCAACGCTTCCTTAACACCCTTTTCTGCCGCTTTGTTTACTGCATCATTAATCTTACCTAGTTCTTCTTTGGTTAGCTTAATGTTTCTTTCTTGCAGTCTGTCTAATGCATGCTTTGAGAATTTTACTTCAGTTTGCTTGCTTATCTGCTGTTGAAGTATTGAATCAAAGCCTTGACTTGGTGTTATTTTCTGCCCTTGATTTGTATTTGGGGTTGTATTAGGCTTAATAACCGGTATTAAAGGTCTGTTATTATAGATACCGTTCATTGCCTCACCTCAATTCATCATTAATTCACTTGGTATATGTTATCGACTAAAACTTCTTTTTCACCAATTTGAGCATAAATGCTGCCATTGTTCATTCTAACTCCATCAACCTTGCCAGCAATTTCTTCAAATTCCTTGCCTTCAGCATCCTTCGCTACCTTAGCCTTCACATCTTTTCCTATTAGGTTAAATGCAGAGGACATTTTGAAGTTTTGGTTTATGGCTTGCATTTGCTCGTATGGACTGATTACATCCGTAACCTCTTTCACATCCTCGTAGAGGACTTCGATTCCATCAACCTTAAGATATATTTTGTCTTACATGTGTTGCTTTTACCAGTTTATTAACCATGTTATAAGCTGAATCCATTTTCATTGTTTTGTTTGTATTCTGCGCTTGCTCCAAGGCTGAAAACTGTGCCATCTGTGATATGAACTGAGTATTGTCCATTGGTTCTAGCGGATTCTGGTTTCTTAACTGTGTTACCATAAGGTTTAAAAATGCATCCTTATCCAGTCCATCACTGTATACCTTTGGCTTCTGCTGCATTGCGCCTGCTCCGCCTATTCCACTGACTGCCATCTTATAACCTCCTATGCTCTATAATCTACTTTGCCATCATGGTAGCTGTATGGATTTACACTAAAGTTGTTTTCTTCATCCAGTCCCATATACTCCCCTGAGGACTTGCTGTTGAATTTAATTGTCCTTTTCCATTGCTCAAAACCTTGTCCTGAATTGAACTGTGCACCTTCTTGACCCACTGAAACGCTAAAGCTTTGAACAGCAATTCCTTTCTCTTGCAAGGTATCCTTCAGTTTATTGAAGTTTGATTCCAAAACTTCTTTTACCTGTTGGCTTTCTGCCACAAACTTTGCAGTGATCAAACCATTCTCTACAACAAGCTTAAGATTTAACTTGCCAAGACTTTCAGGTTCTAGCTTCATAATCATTTCTTGATGACCATCCTGCAGGAAGATATCCGCTTTCTTGATGACCTGATTCAGTATATCTGCCTTATTCATTTTGACTAAGCTTTCCTTTTGCAGATTCATGTTTGCTTGTTTGATGTTTAATTGAAAATCAAGCTTGTCATTTTGTGGAGCAACAAATTCCTTAGGAACTTCTTGATTTGGCTTGTCCCCTATTATCGTTTGCTTCACATCTGTCTGTGTGCTTGCTTTGTACTCGCTTTCGCCATCTTCATTTTGGCTGCTTTCATCATTCTTTGCATTGCTCTTGCTGTCAGAAGTATTGTTTGCATTGACTGTAATTTGCTGACTTTCATCATTGCTCTTTACATCTGGTACTTTGTCAGCCAGTTTAACTGTTTCTTTTCCCTCTGGCTTCACAGGGGCTTTTGCTAACTGTTGTACCATTTCACCATTGAAAGCTGGTTTTACATCCTTCTGAAGAACTTGATGCAATTGCGTTTTCGCTTGGTTCAACTTGTCAGTAAACTGCTTTATCAGCTGTTCTGTCTGCATTGGGTCCAGCTTATTTTCAACCACTGCTTCAAGATGCTTTACCAATTCAGCCAAATCACTCTTTAAGCTGTT
>JAQSYB010000041.1 GCA_029256365.1 Clostridia bacterium | reverse complement strand
CAGCTTGGGACAGGGGAATTATGACAGCTCAATTGAGAAACTATCTGCAGATGTAATAACGAAAAAAGCAGATATGGGGATTGCTTTTAGTGAGGATGGTGAAAGCGCAGTACTTATTGATGACAAAGGAAGAATTATTGATAGAAATAAGTATATGGCCTTATCCTCTTTAGTCCTTATGAACATAGCAGAAGAAAGAAAGGTAATCATACCTTTTAATGCAACAAATGCAATTGAAGCAATGGCTGGCAGTTATAACTATGAAGTAATTAGAACAAAAAATATACCGGCTGAGTTGATGAAGGAAATGATGAAGTGTGATGGAGATTTAATACCCATACAGTATATTTTAAGCTTTGATTCCATATGGGGCACAGGGGTAATCATAGATTATTTGGTATCAAAATCTATGCTGCTTAGTGATATTGTTTCTATGCTGCCAGACTTTTATATGGAGAAACGTGAAGTAAGCTGCGACTGGAAGCATAAAGGTCGATTAATCAGAGAGTTTATAGAAGAAAACAAAAATAACAATATAGAGCTGTATGAAGGAGTTAAAATAAATGAAGAAAAAGGCTGGGTATTAATACTGCCAGATAGTGAAAAGCCAATTTGCAACGTATTTACTGAAGGATATACAGAAGAATACTCCAAAGAGCTTTGCGATATTTACAGTGATAAGATAGCAAAGCTGATCAGCCAATATAATTAGAAGGCTATGGCAGAACAATTGTGAGGTTCTCTGTATGAAATAGGAGGTTAACAAATGATAATTCTCAATTATCTAATTTACATATTGCTCTTCATATCTTTTGCAGCATTGATTTTGCTGATAATGAATATAAGATCCAGTGTTGCAATTGAAGAGTTGGAAATATATGACGCCATTTTGAGCAATGAGGACTTGGAAAGACATGCAGCCGACCTGGCGAGAATGCATGTTATTGGTAAGAGGACCAAGTTATATTACAGCCTAGAAGCTCGTATGAACAAAAATTTTAAATACATTATGAGTGTATATAAACATCTTAATGAAAATTCCGGCGAAATACGAAAAGCAACTCCTGCATCAGAATGGCTTCTCGACAATTTCTATATCATTGAGGAGCAAGTAAAAGAAATAAGGCAAAGTATTTCAAAAAAGTATTTTTACCAACTGCCAAGACTGAAAAATGGCAGTCTGAGGGGCTACCCCAGGGTATATGCCATCGCCTTGGAATTGATATCCCATACAGATGGCAGGTTTGATGAAAGAACCCTTGTTAATTTTGTTACCGCGTATCAAAACTATGCCTTGCTGTCTAGTGGTGAACTATGGGTTTTGCCAATCATGGTAAGAATTGCCCTAATTGAAAATATACGACGAATATGCGATCGAATCATGACATCACATGAGCAGTGGTACAAAGCAGATAAGCTGGCAGACACTCTATTGGCACATAAAGCTAAAACACCTGAGGAATATTTGGAAATAGCCAAGGATTATATGAAGCAAATGGAAAGCATTGATACTTCGTTTGGGGAGCATTTGCTAAAAAGGCTTAAAAAGTATGGAATGGAAACTGCCATAATCATAAAATACATCGATGACAGGCTTTTAGAACAGAATACGAATAGTGAAGGGATTACCCAGCTTGAGCATAAAGATCAAGCAATGCGCCAAGTGTCTATGGGCAATTCAATCACCAGTGTTAAACTGATTTCTACATTGGAGTGGGCAGAAATATTTGAAAAGCTCAGTCAAGTAGAGCAAATTATGAGACAGGATCCGTCGGAGATATATTCTAAAATGGATTTTAAGTCGCGAGATTATTACAGACATGAAATCGAAAAGCTAGCCAAACAAACCAAGCATAGTGAAATATCTATTGCAAAAAAATTAGTAGAAACTGCAAAAGAAAGCAACAAGCATGTAGGATATTTTTTGTTTGGCCAAGAAAAAGAACAACTGTATAAAACAATAGGCTGCAAGTACACAAAGAATACATTCTCAGCTTTTTTATACATTGCCTCAATTTGTGCTGCAACCATTCTTTTTTTACTGCCGTGGTTCTATTATATCCTTCAACAACAAAAAAGCTTTCTGGAGACAGTTCTTTTGACTTTGCTGTTGCTAATGCCATTAAATGATGCAGCAACAACTTTGGTAAATTGGCTGCTTACCCATACGCTTCAGCCTGATTTCTTACCTAAAATGGAGCTGAAAGAAGGTATACCAGAGGATGCAAAAACTTTAGTCGTGATACCTACTTTGCTTACAAATTCAAAAAGGGTGATTGAGCTTGTAAAAAATCTCGAAGAATATTACCTGTCAAATCGGGAGCAAAATCTTTATTTCTGTTTGGCAGGGGATTTTAAGGATTCTAAGACGTCCGAAGCAAAGGATGATGCTGCAATAGTAAATACAGCGAAGCAGCAAATAAGTGCAATGAATAAGAAGTATGGAAAAAATAAGGATCTGTTTTTTTATTTACATAGAGAGAGAATTCATATAAACAAAGAAAACAAGTACATGGGATGGGAAAGAAAAAGAGGCGCATTGGCAGAATTAAATGAGCTGCTTTTGGGAAGCAATAAAACCTCCTATAAATACATTGAAGGTGATATTGCAAACCTAAGAGGTATAAAGTATGTCATTACCTTAGATGCTGATACAAGACTCATATTTGATACTGCAAAAAAACTGATTGGCGCTATGCTTCACCCTTTGAATACACCAGTGCTGGATAAGGAAGGAAAGATTGTTAAGCAAGGATATGGCTTATTGCAGCCTCGTATCAATATAGACATAGAAAGTGCCAACGCAACACCCTTTGCACAGATTTTTGCCGGTCAAGGGGGGATGGACATATATACTACAGCAATTTCTGATGTATATCAGGATTTGTTCGAGGAAGGAATTTTTACTGGTAAGGGAATATATGATTTAAAAGTTTTTCATTCTATACTTTCAAAAGCCATACCAGATAATACCGTATTAAGTCACGATTTAATAGAAGGTTCCTATGTAAGAGCAGGCTTGTTAACGGATATGGAATTTTTTGATGGATTTCCATCAAAGTATAATGCTCATGCAATGAGACTTCATAGATGGGTCAGAGGCGACTGGCAGCTTTTGCCTTGGCTTTTTAATAAAGTGAAGGATAGACAGGGGAATGCGGTTCACAACCCACTGTCTGTAGTGTCCCGCTGGAAAATATTTGACAATCTTAGAAGAAGTCTGATCGCACCAGCTTATCTACTGCTTATCGCGGCTATTTTTACGATAGTCAGGGGGGATATCAATCTTTGGATTGTATTATTTGCAATTGCGTATTTATTCCCGATTGCCCTTGAGATAATAGAGATTATAATCGGGAAAGTAAGAAAAAGCTTCCATGCGAACTATTATAATCCAATTGGCGATAAAATTAAAAACTTGTTCTTGCAAATACTGATCTATTTTTCTTGTTTACCCTATCAAGCATATTTGATGATCACTGCGATTGGCAAGACTTTAAGTAGAGTATTGATTACAAAAAGAAATATGTTGGAATGGGTAACAGCTGCTGATATGGAAGCCGGTTTAAAAAATAATTTGGGCAGCTACCTAAGAAGAATGTGGGCATGTGTTGCAGCGGCAGTATTCTTAACAGGATATTGCAGCCTATTTAGAATGGAGTATTTCTTAACAGCATTGGTGATATCGTTCCTATGGATTTTAGGACCCTTTATGGCTTATAAGGTCAGTCAACCACACGGGCAAAAGGAAAAACAATTGACCAAGGAGGATTTGCGTGTAGTTAGAAGAAATGCAAGAAAGACATGGAGCTTTTTTGAGGATTTTGTAACTGTATTAGACAACTACTTGCCTCCTGACAACTATCAACTGAATCCACCCAATGGAATTGCACACAGAACATCACCGACCAATATAGGATTGCTTTTACTGTCTATTCTTGCTGCAAGAGATTTGGGATATTTGTCATGTTCTGATATGGTTGAAAGAATCAGTAAGACAATAAAAACAATTGACAAGCTTGATAAATGGAAGGGACACTTATACAATTGGTACGACACGGTTACAATGGGGATTTTGAGACCCCGTTATATCTCAACTGTTGACAGTGGCAATCTGGTAGCATGTATGATTTCTTTGAAACAGGGTTTGCAAGAATATTTGAACAGACCTCTTTTTGACATGAATCTAGCCAAGGGGTTATTGGATACCATTGAAGTAGCAAATGAAGAATTGGAATGCAAGCTGGAGTACTCTGAGCTAAAAAGCTTTGTCGATGCAGGCAAAGAGGATATTACTGAATGGTATAGCTTAATAAAGAGAATCAATATTAACAGTGAGCAGAGAAAGAACAGATGGGGTTATAAGCTCCATAAGGTGATTTATCATTTAAAGGACGAATTCAAGATGTTTTTGCCAAGGGAAGTATATGATGATGACTATGAGCCACCAAATAACTCCCAGGCAGAGTGGAATCTGATTGATATTTTTATTAAGCCTTTACAAGAAAACTGTTCCATAGAAAGACTTGAATCCCTCTATTCAGAACTTTATGAGAAAGCGGATAGAATATTAAAGGAAGCAGACCAAATGGGCAAAAAGATTGGTGCAGAAGAAACCAATTGGATTCAAGATTATATGACTTCCTTAAAAATAATGCAGGAAAATATTATAAAACTTATACTGCAAATAAATGAAATAATAGAAAAGCTTGAGCAGCTGATTCACAACACGGAGTTTGCCCCTTTATACTGTCAGAAAAGAAAACTGTTTTCAATTGGCTACAATGTTGATGAAGAGCAGCTAACAAAATCATACTATGATTTAATGGCTTCTGAAGCAAGGCAGGCTAGCCTAATTGCGATTGCCAGGGGAGAGGTAAAGAGAGAGCATTGGTTGATGCTAGACAGAACGCTGACTATGGTGGATAGACAAATGGGTCTGGTATCATGGACTGGTACAATGTTTGAATATTTGATGCCACTGCTTTTGATGAAAAATTACACAAAAACATTATGGGCTCAAACCTATCGATTTGTTATAAAGTGTCAACAGGACTATGGTAGGAAGAGAAAGGTACCATGGGGTGTATCTGAATCTGGATTTTTTTCCTTTGACTATAGATTGAATTATCAATATAAAGCCTTTGGAATACCGAATCTAGGGTTGAAAAGAGGGCTCATAAACGATACGGTAATATCTCCTTATTCAACCATGCTGGCACTCGGGGTGGAACCTAAGGCAGCTGTTGAAAACATGCGTCGATTGATAGCCGAGGGGCTGGAGGGACAGCATGGTTTTTATGAAGCAGCTGACTATACATCAGAAAGGTTGACAGAAGGGCGCTGCAGTATTGTGCAGAGCTATATGGCGCACCATCAAGGCATGGGGCTAATTGCAATGGATAATATGTTGAATGGTAATGTAATGCAGGAGCGATTTCATAGCTATCCTCAAATTCGCGCTGCTGAAATACTTTTGCAAGAAAGAATACCATCCAGAGTTATATTTGCCAAGGAATATAAAGAGAAGCTTGAACCGATAGAACTGGATGATAAGAAATCAGTGGAATACTCTACAGTTTTGAAATATACGGATCGTCTGCTGCCAGAGGTACACTTGATATCCAATGGAAGCTATTCTGTTATGCTGACAGATGATGGATCGGGTTACAGCAAATACAATGATATAGCTGTTACCAGATGGAGGGAGGACTCTGTACAAAATAAGTATGGAGTATATCTATATCTAAGAGATTTAGACTCCAATGAAGTTTGGAATGCAGCTTTGGCACCTAATAGAATTGATACGGATAAATATTCTATCACATATGCTCAGGATAAGGCTGTTTACAGCAGAAGCCATGGAAGCCTTGATTGTCAAACTGAAGTAATTGTATCCCCTGAAGATGACATTGAAATAAGAAGAATATCCATTACCAATCACTCGAGTCAGATAAAAACAATCGAGACAACCAGCTACTATGAGGCAGTAATAGCGCCACAGTCATCTGATTTGGCACATCCTGCCTTTAGCAACTTGTTTATAAAAACGGAGTATATCAGCAAATACAATTGCTTATTGGCAGTAAGAAGACCAAGAGAAGAACATAAAAAGCCAATCTGGATGCTGCATTCCATATTTGTAGAGAACGAGATAGTAGGTGGAATTCAATATGAAACAGATAGAGGGAAATTCATAGGCAGAGGTAGGGACATATCCAATCCACTGTCCATTGAAAACAATTACCCTCTTTCCAACACCGTTGGAGCTGTTATCGATCCGGTTATGAGCTTAAGAGGAAGACTAAGGATCGAGCCTGGTCAGACAGCAGTAGTAAGCTATATAATCGGGGTGGTGGAAAGCAGAGAAAAGGCTGTAGAGCTTGCTGATAAATACAGTGAAAAAGCATCCTTCGAAAGAGCTTTTGAGCTGGCATGGACTAGAAGTCAAGTTGAATTGAACTATTTGAACCTAAGTGGAGAAGAGCTGGAATGCTTTCGAAAAATGCTTTCTCACATATTCTTTATTAGTCCAACGAAAAAGAAATATGCCCAAAGCATCATGAACAACAAAAAAGGACAGTCTGGCTTATGGCCTTATGGTATTTCTGGCGATATGCCTATTGTACTTGTGTTAATTAACAGCTATGAAGATGTGGAGTTTGTAAGAGATGTATTAAAGGCCCATGAGTTCTGGAGAGTGCGTGGGTTGAATGTAGATCTAGTTATACTGACAGAAGATCAATCCAGCTATACTCAGCCTATTCACAGCTATATGCAGGATCTTCTATCAATAACCCATGCTAGGGATTTAAAAGACAGACCTGGTGGAGTATTTTTAAGACAAGGAGGCGATATGCCTCAAGATATCAAAGACTTGCTTATCACATCTGCTAGATTGGTACTGCAAGCTTCTGAAGGACCGATACTTTCACAACTCAAATCCAAGGAAAAAACTGTTGAGCATAAGCGTGAAGAATGGGATGCTTCAAAAAAAGAGTATAAAGCACATAAAATTGAATTACCAGAGTTGGATTTCTATAATGGTTATGGTGGCTTTGATAAGGACAATAGAGAATATGTAATCAGATTGCAGGAAAATCAAAATACACCATTGCCTTGGATAAACGTAATAACCAACGGAAGCTTTGGTTTTCAGATTTCCGAGTCAGGAGGAGGATATACTTGGGCAGAAAACAGCAGAGAGAATAAACTGACAGCTTGGGCAAATGACCCAATTTCTGATCCGCAATCTGAAGTGATTTATATAAGAGATGAAGCTACCGGCGAATTTTGGAGCTTAACTCCACAGCCTGTGCTAACCAATAGTGACTTTAAAGTGCGTCATGGCTTTGGATATACAGTATTTGAGAGCGCAAAACAAGGTGTTGAGCACAATATGGTTTTGTTTACTCCCATGGATGCAAATGTAAAAATCAATTTAATCAGCTTGAAAAATACTACAAGCAAAACAAAAAAGCTGTCTTTAACAAGCTATGTTAGACCGATTATGGGTGTTTCAGAGCAAAACAATGTCCAGCACATATTTACTAGAATAAATGAAAATGGCACTATGCTTGCAGGGAATACTTATAACAATGCATTTCCTCATAGAGTTCTATTCCTGGACAGTTCAATAAAGCACAATAGTTATACAGGGGATAGACGTGAATTTCTTGGCAAGGGTGGCAGTTTAAAGGACCCTCTAGGCATGAAGACGAGGATGCTTTCTGGCAATACAGGGGCAGGTGTAGACCCATGCTGCTGCACACAGGATGTATTTGAGCTTAAGAAGGGTGAATCAATAAGACTTGTGGTTATGCTGGGGCAATGCAATAACGAAGCTGAAGCAAGTACTATTGTTGAAAAATACAAATCAGTAAATGAAGCGGATGCAGCATTAAAGTTGGTAAGGAAATATTGGGAGGATACTCTGACTACAATAAAAGTAAGTACCCCAGATATGTCTTTGGATATCATGTTAAATGGTTGGCTGCTTTATCAGACCATCGCTTGCAGAATGTGGGCTAGGGCAGCTTTATACCAAGCTGGAGGAGCATTTGGATTCAGAGATCAGCTGCAGGACAGCATGGCTGTTGCATATATAAAGCCTGAATTAACACGAAAGCAAATTTTGTATCATGCCGAGCACCAATTTGTCGAAGGTGATGTGCAGCATTGGTGGCACCCAGGAACAGACCAGGGAATCAGAACCAGATTCTCAGACGACTTATTGTGGATGCCCTTTGTTACAGCCGATTATATTCGAACAACGGGAGATGCGGAAATTCTTTATGAGGAAAGATCTTATATTACTGAGGAATGCTTACGAGAAAATGAGGATGAACGATACAATAAACCCTGCATATCAGATGAAAAATCCTCATTATATGTGCATTGCATAAGAGCCATCGAGCATTCGTTGAAGTTTGGTCAACATGGAATACCTCTTATGGGCTCTGGGGATTGGAATGACGGCATGAATACAGTGGGCAACAAAGGCAAAGGGGAAAGTGTTTGGCTGGGCTGGTTCTTATACTCAATATTAGAGAGCTTCGCACCAATTTGCAGACAAATGAATGAAGAATATAGAGCGGAAAGGTACCTCAACATTGCAGCTGAAATTAAAAATTCTATAGAGGAAAATGCTTGGGATGGCAGCTGGTATAGAAGAGCATACTTTGATAATGGTATCCCTTTAGGCTCTGCTGAGAATACAGAGTGTAAAATAGATTCCTTAGCACAAAGCTGGGCGGTTATATCCGGAGCAGGTAACAAAGACAGAATCAATACTGCTTTTGAATCCTTGGAGCATTACCTAATCAACAGAGAAATAGGTATCATTATGCTCCTCACCCCACCCTTTGATGAAGGAGATTTAACGCCAGGCTATATTAAAGGCTACATACCAGGAGTGCGTGAAAATGGAGGACAGTATACACATGCTGCAGCTTGGGTCGTAATGGCATATGCACTTATGGGAAGCGGGGATAAGGCTTGGGAGCTTTATAATATGTTGATACCCATCAATCACACCAATACGTCAATGGAAGCTTCTCGATATAAGGCAGAGCCTTATGTAATGGCAGCAGATGTTTATGCAGTACAGCCTCATGCTGGAAGAGGGGGCTGGAGCTGGTATACAGGAGCCTCAGGGTGGATGTATAGAGTGGCATTGCAAAATATATTAGGATTCAACAAAATGGGAGATAGAGTATTGATAAACCCGTGTATACCAAGGGGATGGAAGGAATACCAGATTGATTATAGGTTCAAAAATACCAAATATCATATTGAAATCAAAAACCCAGATCATGTAAATAGAGGAGTTAAGAGCATGATTGTTGATGGAATACTGCAGCCGCAAGGCAATGTAATAAATCTTACAAACGATGGCAAGGATCATAAAGTTGAGATAAACATGGGATAAGAATTTAAAACATGGGAATATTACATAAAAGGCTTCGATGAAAGATTTAATGTAGAAGCCTTTTATGAAAAGTACTTTGTGTAAACAATGTGAATATCTCAATTTTGTAATCTTATTGTAATCAAACTCGCCTTGAAATAAACCGATGGGTATATTAATATAGTAATAAGATTTAAAACTTGGTAAAAATATGGAATACAAATAACTTATTGTTTGTACATATATAGTAAAAACCGCGGGGGTGTGAAGCATGACAGGTAATTTTCAGGAAACAATGAAAATCGCAGTAGAAAAAGAAGAAAGACCAGAAGCCTCTGAAATTCTGTTGTCTGTATACAGTTCCTTAAAAGAAAAGGGCTATAATCCGGTCAACCAAATTGTTGGTTACATATTATCAGGGGATCCTACTTACATTACAAGTCATAACAATGCAAGAAGCATGATAAAGAAGCTTGAAAGAGATGAACTGCTAGAAGAGCTTGTAAAATCTTACGTTCAGGAATAGGTATTCCTACTTATAGGAGAGATTGCCTTGAGCCACGTTCAGGAATAGGTATTCCTACTTATAGGAGAGATTGCCTTGAGCCAAAGAAGAATAGCTGCAATATTGACAGCAACCTTCATAATTGTCATAAGTTACATAAATATTTTTATTGAAGAAGCTTGGAATAACAAAGTACAGGCTTCTTCCTTTTTTATGGACAATAACAATCGAAAGGTTGTTGTGCTTATGGCAGACCATATAGAATTACAGGATTTCGCAAAAAATGATTATTTGGCATGGTTGTTCAATAACAGCTACTCTGCATTGATTAGTGGAAGACAGACTGGGAAAGCATCTGCTGCAAAAGCAAAATTGGCTATTGGTACAAGCAAAAGATTTGAAATAAGCAGTAGTCTGAGAAATGCTGCGAATTACGACGAAACCATAGAGAATCTTGATAATCAGATTGTCATCGGAGAAAGCGGCAATGTAATATATCATGACCTAAAAGGTCTCAAAAATCAAAACAAAGAAAGTGATTACACCTCTTATATCGGCTATTTGGGCAGAGAGTTGAAGCAACAGAAAAAAACAGCCTGTGTAATAGGGAATGGTGATACGGATACTATGAATAGAAGCTCCGTATTAATCCCTATGGATGAATATGGAATTGTTCATGCTGGTGATGTAGAGAATACAACGATTTCTGATATCGGTTTTCCTGGCGGAAAGAGAACTGATTTTACAAAGCTAATGAGCTTATACAAAAAATTTG
>JAQSYB010000311.1 GCA_029256365.1 Clostridia bacterium | reverse complement strand
AAATGAAATAGATGATAAACTGCCGGTACAAGCAGTGTCAACGGGGTTGAAGGATATATTGGTTCCTTTAAAAAGCAAGTCAGCATTAATGAATGTAAGGCCAGATATGGAGAAAATAGAGGAAATTAGTAAAAAGTATCATGCAGTTGGACTGCATGTTTTTGCAGTTGCATCGGAACCTGACAAAATAACATGCAGGAATTTTGCACCTTTGTATGGAATACCTGAAGAATCAGCAACTGGCACCTCCAATGGAGCTTTGGCATGCTATCTACATTATTATGGAATCATAAGTAAGCTTGGTAAGGAAATAATATTTGAACAGGGTACATACATGAATAAGCCATCTGTAATCAAAGCAAAGCTTATATTGCAAAAAAATGACACTGTAGAGATTTGGGTAGGTGGAGAAGCGGTGCTTTTGGAAGAAAAAAATTTTTTAATTTAAAAATGTGAGGTTACAATGAAAAGAAAGTTTGCAGATAGACCCAATTGGAAAAGAGTACTATCTAGAGCGATGATAAGTGAACGTTTTGATAATGATGCATTTGTGGGATATGCAGTACTGATAAACATTGAAAGAGTGAGAGAGGCTTTATGGGTAGAGTTGGGAGGCAAGAAACAGTGTGTTGTAGACAATGGATATAGCTGGCTAACCTTATTTCCTGAAGGAGAAAGCTATGTGGTAACTGCTATGTTCGACAATTATGGAGAAGTAGTACAATGGTATATTGATATATGTAGAGACATGGGTTTTACTGACAAAGGAATACCTTGGTATGATGATTTATATTTAGATGTCATTATTTCCTCGGATAATAAAGTTTCTCTAATAGATGAAGATGATTTGGCTCTTGCCTTGAAACAGAATATAATAAATCAAGATGACTTTGATTTTGCATATATAGAAGCAAACAAGCTAATGGAACAATTAAAGCAAAACAAATTAACTTTGCTGGATTACTCCAAAGAAATATACCAAATCCTGCAGAGCAAAATAGAAAAAAACAAACATCAAAGGACGGTATAGAAGTATGAAAACTCTAAAGAAAGAGGTGCTGGAATGGATTATAACCATTGCAGCAGCTGGCGCATTTGCTTTTGTTATTAATATTTTCGGCGGACTCGCAATCGTGGAGGGTCCTTCCATGCTGCCAACACTCCATGACGGAGATGTTTTAGTGAGGGGCAGCTATCTGACAAAAGAGCCTCAATATGGAGATGTCATTGCATTTAATACCGATATGACACATCCATGGAAGATATATAGAATGCTAGGTGTGAAAAAAGCCTTAGTGAAAAGGGTAATCGGCTTGCCGGGAGATCAAGTAAGGGTTGCAGATGGATTGGTATATGTAAATGAAATACAACTGCAGGAAGATTATCTGAATGAAGGAATGACGGACGGAGAAATAGACACGGTGGTGCCAGAAGATCATCTATTTGTTTTGGGAGATAACAGACTAAATAGCAACGATAGTAGAGGCTCTGTAGGCTTTGTTAATATGAAATCTGTAATTGGAAAAGTAAATTACAGAATATATCCCTTCGATGCCATACAAAAAATAAAGTAGCCTTAATAGATTTCTCATACACTTTTACCAAATTTCCTCCACAAATACCAGGTATAATCATAAGACAAGCACAGATAAATAACTAATTTTAGGAGCTTATGTATATGAATTTAATGAAACATATTTTTGTTGTGGATGATGAAAAAAGCATTAGAGATTTGATTAAGCTTTATTTAGAAAAAGAGAACTATAGAGTATCCTTATTTGAAAGCGGAAAAAATGTGTTGCAGGAGTTTAAAAATCAGAAGCCTGATTTATTGGTGCTTGATATCATGCTGCCAGAAACAGATGGTTTGGAGCTTTGCAGAGAGATAAGGAAAACCAGCGATGTACCAATTGTTTTCGTATCAGCACGAGATGAGGAATTTGATAGAGTATTGGGCTTGGAGTTGGGAGGAGACGATTATCTTTCTAAACCTTTTAGTCCTAGAGAGCTGCTGGTTCGCATAAAAAATATATTTAAGCGATTGGATAAGACAATCAATTCAGAAGAAACTTCTATCTCAATAAAGGATATGAAATAAAGGAATTCCCTTTAATAGAGACCAATTGGTAGAAAAAATTTGGGGCTATGATTATATTGGAGAGTCGAGAATAATTGACGATTTGGTAAAGCGAATTCGAAAGAAGCTTGAAGCGGTAGAATCAGAGCTGGAAATCAAAACTGTTTGGGGATATGGGTATAAGATAGATGCTTAAAAAAATAGGGGTAAAGCTGCTTTTATCATATTTGATTTTGCTAATTGTTGCTTTTTCAGTAAGCTCTATCACCTATAATTTTCTTTCTAGAAGATATGTAATAAATGAGACTAGAAAACAGTTAGATAGTGAAGGGCAAGCAATCGCAAGACTTTTAGCTAACGTACCAATAAGCAGCAATTCTATTAAGGGCAAATTAGCAAGTAAGACAGTAATAAAAGCTGCTGAAAGATTTATTGAAGCGGATTTAATTATTTTAGATAACAAAAGAGAAGTAATATATAGAAGCATAGAAAATCTAGATAAGAAGCTTGTGCTTAAGCTAATAAGAATAGGGAATTCAGCACCTAAGGGATATGTAGCAGCAAGAACAGCAATTGGCGAAAAAAATGGCGAAGTAAAAGGGTACGTAATTTTATATGCCAAAATAAATAGTATTTATGGGTTAAATAGACTTATGAGAGGTACTGAGCTGATTAGCATGATTGTAGCCGGTGTGGTAGCCTTGATGATATCTCTGTTTTTTGGAAAAAGTCTGGTGAGTCCCATTCTGGTTTTGGCCAAGAAGATAGATAAATATTCTGCTACAAAGCAACTAGACTCCAATGCAATACAAACAGGAGATGAAATACAACAGCTAGATGAATGCTTTATTGCTATGACAAAGTCCATTCAGCGGTATAATGATTCTCAACAAAGGTTTTTACAAAATACATCTCATGAGCTGAAGACTCCCTTGATGTCTATTCAAGGCTATGCAGAAGCGATAAAGGATGGCATTATAAAAGAGGAAGAAATGGATGAAGGCTTAGAGATAATCATAGAGCAAAGCCAAAGGCTGAA
>JAQSYB010000040.1 GCA_029256365.1 Clostridia bacterium | reverse complement strand
CTTGCCCATAAGCAGCCGGCAGCGCTCTTCTGTTTGAAAGGTGGATCCCCCTTCATCCTCTGGTAATTCTATCTGTAAATTGGTGCCTCCCAAGCGCATGTCACAGCTTAAGAACACCTCCAACAAATGACCGGTACAACGATTATCAGCTATGGCTATTGTTGGAATTGGCAAGTTATCCAGCCATCTGAACAGCTCGGATTTTTGCCCAAAGCTTATGTCGGATTCAAGGGGCTCCTCCTTGCATAGTATGATCAATGCTTTTAGCTTGTCCTCATCAATATTTTTATTCAGCTCTGCTTGATAATAAATTATTTGATTCAGATTTCCTATTTGTAAGAAGGCAGTATATTCATTTATGGTTAAGTTTTGCACTTTATCTAAAATCATAATACCACCTTATTATCCAATTCATTTTTTATAAATTCAGGAAGCTCATGCATGATTCTATCATAGGATACTAGTATCATTTTTACTTTTGCTTTGGCCATCTTTTTGTTCGATTCCTCTAAGCAAATGCTTTGATTTGCAATTAAGTATTGACCCTCATACTCCCACTGACTTTTTACCTTTGCTTTGTCAAACACCTTTAGCTCACTGGAATAGTGTATATGGATATCAGTAACGACCAAATGGAGCTTATGGCATTTCGCATAGGCTATCCAATTTCTATCATCTAAAAACTTCCATCGGGCTGCTTCAAAATAGTTTAGATAAACAGCATTGTTCACGTGATGAAAGGAATCCATTTCATAGCCTCGGACTTCCAATAAGTATTCATGCTCCATAGGTAATGCCTCCTTGTTTCCTTTTTTGCGCATCCTTCATCGCATTTTCCTTGAGCAGCTTATATCTCCATTCCATATAGGGCAAATGTCGCGCCTTTATAAAAAGATTATAGTAAACATGAACAAGGTTATTTGCTGCAGTAAATGTAAAGGGATGCTCAAAAATAATTCCATCCTCCGTTTTGATAAACTCACCTGAGATTTCACCATTGATTAAGCCCGAGACCTTCGCCTTATATCTTTTATTGGGTATAACCTCACTAAATGTTATCTTATAACTAAAAGGTGTTAAGAAAAAGAAGAACCTTCCTGTGCACCCGACATCTGTATATTTCCCCTTAAAATGAACCCAGACAAAAGGAAAAAAATTAACCCATCTGCAAAACTTTTTTGTATCATATATTTGCTGCACGACATCCTCCAGGCATGCCTCCTCCGAGGGAATAAAAATGGTGGTTGGAAAAGACATGACTGGCGGCTCCGCAGATAAAAACTTCCTGATGGCTTTTAACATCTGCTAATCTCCTTTTAAATTTTTTACCAGCTTCACAAACATTTCGCCCTCATTCTTCATTGCCGCTGTTTCATTGTTGGCAATTGAAGTATTGATAGATCGTAATATGTACTTTATCTGTTGTATGGATCTATTGTCTGTTAATCTTTCTATCAATTGAATTGCCGCAGCTAAATGCTGTTTATTGGACACCACTTCATCAATTAACCCTATTTCCAAAGCTTCCTCCGCCGATATAGTTCTTCCGGAAATAATGATTTCCAATGCTTTTCTTCTTCCTATTATCCTAGGCAGCCGGATGGTACCGGCTAGCCCAGGCATAATACCAATATTTGATTCCGGAAATGCCAGCATAGAGTTCTCAGCAGCAATCCGAAACTGACAGCTTAAAGCAATCTCCAAACCCCCACCAAAGCATGCGCCGCTTATGGCAGCTACAGTTATCATTGGAAGTGCTTCTATGTAGTTCAATAGCTCCTTGCCGCATTCCAATGCATACTCCAGGTAACTTAGCTTGTTTCTGTTTGCTTTTATGTTGTCAACATCAGCCCCTGCAGAAAAATGTCTCCCTTGTCCCACAATTACCAATCCCTTTAGCTCCTGCATTGCCAGCCATTCCTTTAAGAGGTTTAATTCTATAAAATCAGGCTGTGGTATTTTATTCTGACTACCATTATCAATCGTAAGAACTCCTATTTGATTGATTGTTGTAAAGGTGACTATTCCATGCTTTCTTTCCTTAGGCTGCGAAATCATGCAATGTGTCCCAAATTAACGATTTCATTTTCATGTTCATAAATCAGGTAGGATGTCTCTATTACTTGACCTATTGTTTCTGCAGGATTCTTAAGCAGATATTTACCGATTGACTGAAGCTGGATGTTTAAGCTATATTTCTTCTTTATTAATTCAATAAGCTCTACAAATAATAAGGAATCTCCATCCAGGTCATCGATAATGTTTGTCTCATTTTCAAGGCTGTCAATTTCCTGTCCACATTCTTCTGCGAAAAACTCAAAAATTAGTCCTTTTAATTCCTCTTTGATTTCTTGTGTCAGCTTTGCCATAATAATAAACCTCCTAAATATTTTTTTGTAAAGAACCTTTCTGCTGCAAGTACTTCTTGCGGTCACTTTTATCCTTAAGCTCAAGAAGTCGTCGTAGTAATAGGGATATTAAAAAGTTTGTTGTCCTATCTTTCACTGTTAACTTTGCGTTTAGTCCAACCTGCTTTAGTAAATCCTGCATACCCACTACCCCTTCCGCGCTTGCGGCCTTAGCCTTTGGGATATAATCGCGGATTCCTAGCTCTTCAAATCTTTCAACAGTTGGTCTGCCACCCTCGGTCAAACCTCTGAATTTAAAGTATTCTGGAAGCATCCCCGGCTCATCCCGAACCTTAATCGTCGTTTCTTCAATCAGCAAATCATCAATATCTTGCTCTTTCTTTCGTATTGGCCACTTGTAGCTATCTATATCTTGTCCGCTATTTACATTAAAAGCATTCTGCAATTGATAAATACGCTCACTTGCATAAAAAACATCCTCATCGGTCAGCTTAGTACCAAATAGTGCATTCATTATATTCGCAAAATCTTGAAAGTAAGCGTTTCCTGTATTCGGAAGACCATGTATTGCAAATATGCATATTCCAAGAGAATCTACGATATACTTGTAGTTCTCATGCCACCAAACAACTCTTCCCTTGTTTTCAGGAATCCCAATGGTCTTCCCAGCATTTATTTTAAATATATGCTTTGCTACTATTTCTGAAAAATACCCCCCAAAAAGCGATGTAAAGGGGAAATTCTTTAGGTGGTCACCGCCTCTAGTTGAAGTTAAATATCCTAAGGACCAGGCCAATCTTGCATTTGATTGAAGTCCTGTAGTAGATTTATTAATACAGAAAGCATAATCTTCGGCCTTCAGTTCCTTCGCAGCGCGATAGGCACCTTCAGCAATTAAATTACCTATACCCTCTCTGCTTACAGCCTTATGCATTAGATATTCAATATCCTCAGCATTTCCATATTCAAAAATTCTTCCATCAGCATCCTCTGCCGAAAGGAGACCCCGCTGCTGACATTCTATGATTAATCCCATCGCACCTCCAGCTTCGATGGTATCCATCCCCAAATAATCACAGAGCATTTTGAGATGTAATATGTCTCCCCAATCAAACACTCCAACATTTGCTCCTACTCCTGCAACAGTACCATAATCGATTCTGTCACCTTTTTCTCCCTTGTATTTCCCTTCCTTTATTTCATATTCTTTTGCACAACCAACTGGGCAAGCATAACATGCCTTTCTTTTGGTTTGATATGCATACTTGAATTCTGTAGAGTAAATATTCTTTGTTTTTTCATCATAAGCAGATTGACAATTTCTGATGGGTATATGCTTCGCTTTGTCATACTTTTCAATTAAGAATAATGTTCCCTCTAAGCTTCCCATTTTTGATACAACTGAAGAACGACAATTATTCATCCACACCTTTTTTATTTGATTGATTGAATCCTGATTATGCATGGGAGGAATAAATTTTCTATCAGAATCAATCACAATTGCTTTCAAGTTTTTTGAACCCATTACACAGCCCATACCCATTCTTCCTGCGGCATGACATTTGGACATAATAACACTAGCATACCTCACAAGCTGTTCTCCTGCAGGCCCTATACAAGCTACCTCGCAGTTCTTGCCGTGTCTTTCTAATAGAACATCAGTTACCTTATCTGTCCACATCCCCCATATATCAGCTGCATCTAGTATTTGAACCTCCTGCTCTTTATTAATAAACAAATATACAGGCCTGTCCGCTTTTCCCATAAAAACAATGTGGTCAAAGCCAGCAGCGCGCATTCTTAAAGTAAAGTCACCGCCTATGTTTGAATCCCCATACATGTCAGTGATAGGGCTCTTAGCAGTGATGGTACATCGATTGCCTGCCAACAAGCCTGTTCCAACCGTGGGACCTACTCCAAAGATCAGAACATTTTCTTTTGACAGCGCATCATGATACATGGCCTCAGAATCAAAGAAAATCTTTGTATTGATTCCTGCTCCACCAATATAGTTCTTTCTTAAATCCGGGAGTATTTCTTCTTTCATAATTTTCCTAGTAGACAAATCTACATGAAGAATTTGATTGTCCTTTATTGGCTTCATCTTTCCTCACCACGCTCCCGCCTATTTTGTATTGTTTTTCTAACTAAGTTCTTTGATCTGTGTTTTCATTTTAAATATTTTGTTATATGTAAGAAAATCACAGTTCGTATTGATTAATTTTGAAAACTTGGTAATAGAGTCTCCTAAGCTAACTTCTACAAAGCCAGCAATGCCTGTACTAGCTGCTTTTTCGATGGATGACTTCCAATACATCCTTGCAGACAAGTTCTGCATAAGCTCTTTCTTCAATTCATCAGAAAACCTGATGATATTTTGATTGTATACAGACATGATTGGGACTTCACTGTTGGCCATCTTTAGCTTTGCAATAAATTCAATATGCTTATTGATTCCCTTCATTGCGTAGTGGGAGTGAAATGCAAAGGGTGCATTGATATCCAGAACCTTTAGGGCGCCTTCCTTGGATGCGATATTCATCATCTGATCAATACCGATTCTATGCCCCGATATAACAATACAGCTCTCATTATTCTCACTGGCAATCTCTACTGTGCCTTCTAATTCATTTTGCTTTATAAGCTTTACGACCTCTTCACAGCTTAGTCCAACTATGATCGCCATTGCCTCTTCTTTTCGAATGATATTCTGAGAGTAATCATAAACATTTATTATGGTACGAAGCCCTGCTTCAAAGGAAATTGCTTTTCCACAGGCCAATGCAGTAATCAACCCCATGCTATAGGCTAAAAACATACTAGGCTTAATATCAGACTCAATGAGCCTTCTATAAACAATGGTATCAATGGTATAAATAGCAATACAATTATTAAAGGCTCTATTGTATTTTGTTACAGTACCATAATGCAAGTAGTTCCATAGATCCATGCCCAATTCTTCATTTATAATCGAGCAATAGTGCTTTAGCAGCTCTATTTGATCATTGTCAAGTAAATGCATTAACCTCTGATATTCTGTCCCCACCCCTTGAAAAAGAAATACATATTTCTCATCCATAAACTGCTTCAATTGAGACCTCCTATTCTAAGCAGTACTACGAAACATTTGTCACTTCGTCGCTATTGCTGCTTACGCTATTTGACTTTTGCTTCACAAATTTGCTGTATGTAAGAAAATTCGTATCGCTATTTATCATTCTCGAGAATCTCGTCAGCATATCCCCTAGACTGACCTCCACAAAGTTCGTAATACCAGTTCGTGCTATATGATTAATCGATGTTTTCCATTGCATTTGTGCTACCATATTCTTTATCAGCTCCTGCTTCAATTCATCAGGCTCCTGCATTGCGTGTTGTGTGTAGCAAGAAATGATCGGCACCTTAGAATTCAAAACCTCCAATTTTGAGACGAAGGCAATATACTTTTCTATTCCCTCTGCTGCGAAGCTGGAATGAAAGGCATAAGGTGCATTGATTTCCTTCACCATGAGCGCTCCTTCATCTATTGCATATGTCATCACATCATCCACAGATTTCTTCTTTCCAGATATTACAATACAATATTCACTATTCTCACTGGCAATTTCGACTTGGGGCTTCAAGCCGTTTTGTGTAATGACTTGATCGACATCCCTTGCAGTCATGCCTGTAATAACTGCTATTGATTCTTCTCTTCTCAAAGCTTCTTTTGGATACTTATAAATACTGAGCAGCATATGCAATCCCGCTGCAAAAGATATGGCATCCCCGCAGGACATTGCAATAATCAAGCCCATGCTGTAGCCCAAAAATACGCTTGGCTTTATACCATTTTCAATATATGTACGATATACAATATTATCTATTGTGTATATTGCAATCCAATCATTGAACATTTTGTCATACTTCGTTTTGGTAGAACTATACAAATAACTCCATAAATCCAAGTCCATTTCTTTATTTACAATGGTGCAATACCGATATAGCTTGTCCTTTTGCTCTTCATTAAGCAGATGCAAAAACCTTTGATATTCCAAGCCTACTCCTTGAAAAAGAAAAGCATATTGATTTTTCATCATACTGTCCAACATTCCACCTACTTTCCTTCCATATCCTATTAATAAATGAATTACTTTAACAAAGACAAGCGCAATTCGAGCAATTGTGCATTACCTTATTTGCCAAATGTCGAAATTTAAACTAAATTATGCACGTATTTCGAGAAATAAATTGCTATAACAGTCAATTATTTAGATTATTGTTATTGTATGGATATTTAAGGTCATTATATATTACATAATCGTAAATGTCAATACTCACTTGAAATGGGTTTTTCATACAAACATTTAAGGGATATACATTAGAATTTGATTGGTTGGAATTTAGAATTGGAGATACAAACAACCAAGTGTTTGCTAGAGAATTGGGATAAAAATACTTTTTGAAGCAAATTTATTTGAATAGTATTGACTTTTATTGGCAGTTCTGTTAACATTAAGTTGTAGATATTTGTCGAATAATGTAGTTTTGTGGAAAGGGGAATAAAATTGAAATCAACAGGTATAGTTAGAAAAGTTGACGAGCTTGGAAGGGTAGTTATCCCAATAGAACTAAGAAGAACACTTCAAATAGAAGAAAAAGACTCCTTAGAAATCTACGTGGATGGCGAGCATATCATTCTTAAGAAATATGAGCCAGCTTGTATCTTCTGCGCAAATGCAAAAGATATCGTTGTTTATAAAGGTAAGAACATATGCCCAACTTGTATGGCTGAATTTAAGAAGTAAAAAGAGCAAATCAAAAGGTTAGGAGAAATCCTAACCTTTTATTCATGCCAAATTATTGAGTCACTTTTAGTAGATCTTCTAATAACTTGCTTGCATCAAAGCCGTGTACCATAGCTGCTTGCTCAAGTGATTCACCTGTCGCTCCTGGGCAGCTTAGACAATGCATTCCATAGCTTCTGAATACATCTGCCGTCTGTGGAAAAGCTCTTAATATTTGAGCGATTGTCATATCTTTTGTTATTGACATCTTTTGTCCTCCTTTCAAATCTTCAGTAACAGGTTCTATGGTTATATATTGCATCCTATTATGTAAACTTCCTTTTTGGGGAGGTTTCTATCCTCTGCAACTTTTTTTACAGCTTCTTTTTTATCCATTCCCTGTTCTATGTACATCAAAATATGTTGTTCAACGGTTATATTATGCCACTTTTTGACTTCATTATCAATCAAATCTTTTTTATCGATGCCTTCGACCACAATGACGAATTCACCTTTTATGGTTCTTTGCTGCAAAACAGCATAAACTTCTCCCATGCTTCCTCTTATTGTCTCTTCAAACTTCTTCGTAAGCTCCCTAGATACAGATACTTTTCTATCTCCCAGATATTGCTGCAGCTCGAGTAAGGTATCCTTTATCCGATGGGGAGATTCATAAAGTATTATGGTTCTTGTCTCTCTGGCTAACTGTTGAAGTTTTTCCTTCTTTTCTTTTTTATTGGCAGACAAAAAACCTTCAAAGCAAAAACTTCTTGTAGACAAACCAGATATAATCAAGGCACTTAAAGAAGCTGATGCCCCAGGTATCGGCACAATGTCAATATTGCTTTCTATACAAAGCTTAACAAGGTCTTCACCGGGATCAGATATTGCAGGCATACCAGCATCAGAAACCAAGGCTATGCTTTGTCCCCCCAGCAGCATACCGACAAGCTCCTTACCCTTTTCAAACTTATTGTGCTCATGATAGCTAATCATATGCTTTTTTATTTCAAAATGATTCAGCAGTTTAATTGTTTGCCTCGTATCCTCCGCTGCAATGACATCCACTTCCTTTAATGTTCGAATGCAGCGCAGGGTTATATCCTCCAAATTGCCTATTGGAGTTGCACATAAATATAAAATACCCGCCATCACTTTATCCTCCCGTATATACGGTGAATTTCCTCTGTATACTCCCCTTTGTCGTCATAAATATACAAGGGATCCATAAATCTAAGCTCTGGCTTTCCGCCTCTGACACCTTCTATTAATATGAGATGTGGTCTTTTGCCAGAATTGGAATGCACAAATCTTATTCTCTTGGGCTCTATTCCTTGATTTCTCATTTCAAAAATAATATCTACCAATCTATCCGCTCGGTGTACCATAAAAAACTTGCCTCCAGGTCTTACAAGCTCCTTGGCACTGCCTATTACATCCTGCAGGGTGCACGCAATTTCAAAACGAGCAAGAGCTTTTGTTTCTGTTGGGTTGTTGATACCCGCTTCCCTCTTAACATAAGGTGGATTGGTTATTACACAATCATAGTTCGCTTTACCCAAATTCTCAATGGCATCCTTTAGATCCATATGTAAAATCTTTATTTTGTCTTCCAGCTTGTTATATTGAATACTCCGCTTTGCCATGTCTGCCATATCTCCCTGTATTTCAAGGGCAGTGATTGCTGCTGGCTGCTTTTTGACATGAAGCAGTATGGGTATGATTCCTGTGCCAGTACCCATTTCCAGTACACACTCAGACCTCTTCACTTCAGCAAAATCAGCCAATAGTACCGCATCTACGCCAAATTTAAAGGCATTGTTCTTCTGGATAAGCATATAGCCATTTTGCAAATCATCCAGGCATTCATCTTCTTTGATTAATTCTTCCATCATGACACCTCTTCAGTTGGTGGATTTATTCTTGCCTATAACTAAATATGATATTAAAAAAAAAGACCCTACCGGTCTTTTTTTGTTTTAATTAGTCTTGTACTGGAGCATCAACTGGGCATACATTCGCGCATGCTCCACACTCTATACAAACTTCAGGATCAATAACGTATTTGTCATCTCCCGCTGTAATGCAGCTTACTGGGCACTCTGGCTCACATGCTCCACAACTGATGCATGAATCTAATATTTTGTATGACATAGGTACACCTCCTAACTGAATATATGTACATTTTAACATTAATTATTAATAAAGGAAACCCTATTTAAACATTTTGTGATAAATTTATCCTTTATTGTTTCTCGCGATTAATCCTTCTCTAGAATCTTAAGATCTTCATATTTCACATCTTCATCGATTGGATTCTCAAAGTCTCTTCCATGCTTAATTACAACAACGTCTTTTATGGAATAGTCTTTTACTACCCTCATATTGTTTTCTTGTATTTCCAACAAGACCCTAACCTGTTCCTTCAGCATGTTATTGCCCACGACTTCCCCTTTTCCTTCTGCCGTATCCACAATAGATCCTACTCTAGGTACTATCTTTCTTGCATATTCATAAGCTTCTTGTTCATACTTTAAACAACACATTAATCTACCGCAAATACCCGATATCTTAGCTGGGTTTAAAGATAAGCTTTGCTCTTTTGCCATCTTAATGGATACTGGAGCAAAATCGCCAAGGAAGCTGGAACAGCATAAAGCTCTGCCACAAGGGCCTACTCCACCTATCATTTTGGATTCGTCTCTAACTCCTATTTGTCTAAGCTCTATTCTAGTCTTAAAAACAGAAGCCAAGTCCTTTACAAGCTCTCTAAAATCTACTCTGCCATCTGCTGTAAAGTAGAAGATAATCTTATTGTTGTCGAAGGTATATTCTACATCAATAAGCTTCATATCCAAGTTGTGCTGCTGTATTTTTTGCTGACAAATAGTCAACGCATCTTTTTCTTTGTTCTTATTATCCCAATAGATCCGTTTGTCCTCGTCAGTGGCTATTCGAAGTACCTTCTTGAGCGGTGCAACAATCTGCTCCTCTGAAACTTCCCTAAT
>JAQSYB010000039.1 GCA_029256365.1 Clostridia bacterium | reverse complement strand
ACCATTATATAGCATTAGTGTAAGTTCTTGCGGCGAAGAAGTATTCACCATATTTTGTTGATAATGCTCATGTACATTATTCTTGTTCACAGATGTAGGGCTGCTTATATGGTTTGTCTTTAATTCAATCTCTGTTACTTGGGTGTTTATTTTATTCCTTTGGAATTGATTGTATAAATCATTTTGTATCGCCATTTTTTACCTCACCTCTCTTATGCTCCCCCACCGAACTGTTGTGCAAGCCATGATGATTGACTGTTCATCTGACTCATTGCTTTTTCTAAGGCAGAAAACTTAGCATAGTAAAAGTTTTCTTTCTTATATAGCTTATCATTTAATGTTAATATCAAATCACTTTTGTTATCAATCTCTTCTGATAGTAGGTTTTTGAACTCTGAAACATCCCCTGCTAAGCCCGCTTTTTCAAGCAGGGCGCCCTTTTTGCCATTCGTGTTTCTTATCGTACTAATATTCTCTTCTATAATATCATAGAGTCGATTGATTATTCCACTTTCCTCATATCTCTCTTTTTTTTGTGCTGAACTTAAATCTCTAGAATAACCGATATCTGATTCTTTTGAGAAAATATTCATTACTTCCTCTGGTGAATTTTGCAGTGCTTCTTTCAGCTTGACCTCATCGATAAAAAGCTTCCCTTTGTCTAAATAGCTTGTAGACTTTATACCAATAGCTGATAGACTTTTAGAAACCCCTGTTATACTCTCACTAATTGCATATCGCATATTACTGACAACACCATTTAGAATACTATCACCTTTCAGGAGCCCTTCTTTTGCTTTGGCTTCCCATTTCTCTATATCAGATTCACTCATAACCTCCCTCTGTTCATCTGTAAGAGGTAGGTAGTTTCTGTTTTTGCTCTGTGTATATTCACCATTTAATTTATCTACTATTTCATTATATTTACCAATAAAGTTTGTAATCTTCTTATAGGCTTCATCAACATTTTTACTGATACTGATGCTAGCACTTGCTCCTTCCTTTAGAAGCTTGTACGAAACACCATCTATACTAAATTCATTGCTGCTTCTTGTTATTCCAATTACACCATCTAAGTCAAACTTCGCATCGGTGCCATTGCTTACAGATGTGTTTCCTATCTTAATAGCGCTGCCTGCGCCAAAAAAATTCCCAGTTGTATTTGCTATTGTTATTGTCTCTCCTGCGCCTAGTTGTTTTGATGTCAAGGTGAAGGAATCAGTAATCTCGCTGTAACCAAGTGTCACATTAGCAGCACTACTGTTTACCTCCCTTATTAGATCATTTAATGTTTTTGTTGTTGTATCAAAGGAAAAATTTTGTCCGTTAATAGAAAACTCTAGAACCCCTGATAAGCCGCCTTGTATGTTTAAGCTGCTTAGATAGGTGTTAGCGTTAAGCCTATTCGAACTTCCTGAGGCAATGTTCATTTGCTCTAGAGCACCACCCGCTGAACCAGTAAGTGTTATTCTTCCATCAGCAGTCGAAAACTCAATGGTATTATCTACTGCAGAAAACCCTATTGCTATTTTTCCCGCTCCAAATGCATTATCGATAGAATTCTGCAAACTTGTTTTAAGCGATTCTATTGGAGAAGCATCCCCAGAAAAATCACCAGTCACTGTAATAGACTTTACAACACCATTAAGGTTTATTGAAAATGTCTTTCCTGCTCCAAAATTAAAATCAGTTATAGCACCGTTGCTTTCCAAGGCCGATGTCACAACACCCGTGCTTGTAACCTTTGCTGCCGTTGCCAAGGAGGTTACTGATATCTGATGAGTTGTACTGATCGCCGATGAATTTGCTGTTGCAGTTGCTACATCCGAGGCACTTGATGCTGCTGTATTTGAAATATAAGTATTTGCAGACCTCATGTTGCTTTCTGGTTTAAGTATATTAAAATAATCATCCTTAAAGGATCTAAGTAAATTTGTTATATTCCGATAGCTATCCTTTTTCCATTCCAAAGCTTGTTTTTGTTGTTTAACTTTGTCAACCTTCATTTTTTCTACATTCATCAATTGCGATATAATACTTTCCGTATCCAGTCCTGATGCCATGCCAGAAAATCTAATCTTATTATTTAACATACTTGAGATATTGCTGCTCATTTGTCTTACCTCCTCTCATCAACGAGAATTCCTGCCATCTCCCACATTTTTGCAATCATATCCTGAATCTTTCTTGGTGGAAACTCTCTAATCACTTCATTTGTTATGGTGTCTTTCAAAATATACATAATCGTATGAGTTTTTTCGTGGACAACTCTTTCAATCATCTTGTCATAAAACTCTAATTCTTTGTTTGCCTGTTTCACAGAGTTTTCTAGCACATCTACATTGTTCTTATTCTCTACATCCATATCGCCATATTGGTCTTCATTGACCTTCTGGCCATTGGGAAATTCAACCATGCTATTCATTGCATTCTGCATTTGTTTTGTCTCTTGTACACTCATACTATTCATATTTGATAGTCCAATTTTCATATACACCCCTCCACTTAAACTTACGCACCTATTCTTATATATAATTATCGGCAAAAAAAAATCATATCTTTAATAATATGATTTAAAAAATGACTTTTCATATCCTGTCAAAATAATCGACTTTACTTTTTCATAAGCAATAATTTAATATCTGCTCCACTATCCTTCTTGTTCCATTGCCATCTACTAATAATTGCATATGATTGCTGATTGCACTACGTTGTTCATAGTTATTGCATAATGTATTTAGTTGATGAATTAGATCCTGTTGATGAATTTCATTATACCATCCTAAATTTATAACATACCCTAATTCATCTAGCTTTTTTACGAGATCATATTGATTGTCAGCTAAAATAAATGAGAGAGTTGGGGTCCCACATGCACAAAGCTCGTAAAGTGTGCTTCCACCTGATGATATCGCTATATCAGAGTCTTGCATTATTTCGGACATTCTTTTTACATTTTCATATAGAATAATGTTCGATTGACTCATGGCTAGCTCATATAATTCATCCTTGTTCGTAAAACTTGGACCTATTATTACCTTAAGGGTCATATTCTTGTTAATTTCATTTTCTATTAACATTTCCAAAAGCTTTGCTGTAAAATTGTATTTATCTGCACCACCTGTTGTAATCATTATATTTTTTACCTTTGATCGCAGAGCTCTTTTGTTAAGATTCTTAAATTCTTCACCGATTAAATTATATTCTATTCCCAACAGCATTAACTCTTCATCATTATGCCTATTATAATTTAGAAAAGCACCTGTTATGTTTCCATTAATTAACACATCTACCGGATAATCAAAAGCATTTATATCATCAATGTATGCAAGCCTTCTTATTTTTTGTTTCAAGTTATTTAAATAATCATAAGTTACGTTATAGCTATCAACTATTAATAGGTCAGGTTTTTCAATATCAGCTATATTGCTAATTATTACACCTTCCATAGATAGATGGTCCTTATTCCCATCATTTTTTTCTAGACTCTGGCAATAAGAGCTTTTTACATCCTCTAAATTTAGTTCAATTACATCAAATTTGCATTCCTTAATCTTCTCAATACCTTCCGAGTATCTGCTTATAAACTTTACCTTACATCCCTGTTTTCTAAATTCATTGGCAAGTGACAGGCACCTAATTATGTGTCCCATTCCAATATTGGGACTTCCATCCGCTCTAAATAATATATTCGTCAACTCTGACCAACCTTTCTTTCTAACAGAAATTTACTTTACTGCGCATTAACTAGGGCTGCTATATTTCTATCATGCTCCAATCTAGGGGGGAGCCTTCTTCAATATCCTTAACTGCCTTTTTACCAATCATACTTTCATAATGCTTTGGTGCCAAGCCGTATCCCGGTCTAATTACTCTTATATTATTCTCGCTAAGCGCTTCTCCTGCCTTTATGTCCTTAACGACAAAAATAGATTTCCTAAATGTAATATTTGTTTGCTCACTTTTAGATATTTCATATGAAATTGTTCCCACAGCTCTTTCTACCGCCCTAATATCCTGAACCATCTGGGAAAATTCATGAGGCTCCATTGAAAATGCAGCATCAGGGTTCTCGACGTCCCTGCTAATACAGAAATGCTTCTCTATTACTTTTGCTCCCAGTACAACTGCAGCAACAGCACCTAATGATCCTAGAGAATGATCTGATAATCCTGCTACGACATCAAATGTTTCCTGCAAGTGTCTTATTGTCCTCAAATTCATATCATCAGTGATTGCTGGATAAGCACTAGAGCATTTTAACAGGCATAGATTATTATTACCCTGCGATTTTACCGCCTTTACCGCATCATCTATTTCAGATAAACTGCCCATTCCAGTCGACATAATGATTGCTTTGCCTTTTGAGGCAACATATTTTATTAAGGGAATATCCACCAACTCAAAAGAAGCAATTTTATAAGACTGCACCCCTAATTCTTCAAGAAAATCTACTGCTGTTTTGTCAAAAGGAGTTGATAAAAAATCCAAGCCAATTGCTTCCGCTTCATCCTTTAGTCGTTTCTGCCATTCCCAAGGCGTATATGCTTTTTTGTATAAACTATAAAGGTTTTCACCTTTCCAAGTACCCGAATCTATAGAAAACCACTTTTTATTTGAATTAATCGTTATTGTATCCGGGGTGTATGTTTGGATTTTAATGCAATCTGCACCTGATGCCTTGGCCGAATGAATAATATCAATCGCTCTATTAATATCTCCAGCATGATTTGCAGACATTTCTGCAATGATATAGCAGGGCTGATCCACCCCAATTATCCTTTCTCCAATTGTAAAAATCTTGCTCATCCCTATCACTCTCCATTACTCATAAGAATTTCTAACATATTTATATTTATAGGTATTTATAAAAAAACAACCCTCTAACCCTTCTAAAAAAGAGTTCAAAAGGGTCTATTTTCATTATTATCTTTATGCTTTCCTGTTCTTAACCCATTCATATATAAAGTAATCACCATCGTCTTCTGCCTGTAAATAACCAGCCTTTATGAATGACCTTTGGGATGATTGGTTTTCTTTCTTTACTTCTCCAAATACCAGCAGCTCATGTTCTACCTTATCCTTTATTAGCTCCAGCATTTTGGTACCAATGCCCTGACCCCTTTTAGCTTCGACAACAGAAAAGCTTATCTTGGCTTTCCTATTTGATATATCCAAGCGTATCTGACCTATTTTTTCATTTTCATCCATACAGATAAATAATTTGCAATTTGGGTCATTTAACTTATTCACAAGCCAGTTTATATGATCTTCATATTTTATTGTTTCCTGCGAAAAAGAATTCGCTCTTACTTGCTCATCATTTGCAAGCTCAAATAGAAAATCTCTATCTTCCCAAGTCGCCTCTCTTAACCACATACAAGTCCCTCACTTAATCTTCTTCTGTGTTATCTGCTTATTAATTTGACATAATTCTGGTTTTTCAATCAGCACTTTAATGATATCTTTCAGATAAAAATCGTGCTCTCCATGGTAAAGTTCCTTGTATAGGCTGTTAATAAGGTGGAAATCTTCAAGCGTATCTAAAGTAAGCCTATATTCTGAAAAGTCTTCACTATTTTTATAATAAAATACCTTTCCTGTTTCATAAATATATGGAGTGACATGTTCTCTATGATAGACTTGCAATTCCGACTTCATCGTTTCTTCCAATACAGCAAATGAAAAAATCTCAGCATCTAAGCCTCTGGGAAAGGTCCTATAACACTCTTCTCCAGCATTGGTTACTAAGTCATAATCGCCAGTTTTATATACCTCTACCATTTTATCAATAATTATTGGATCTATTAGAGGGCAATCTGATGTAATTCTAATTATTACATCAAGCTGGTAGAGCTTTGCCGCTTCATAATATCTGCTAAGTACATCTTCTTCACTTCCCCTATAAAGCGCCCATCCGTTAAGCTTGGCAATTTCCTCAATAGCATTGTCTCCAACAGATTTCGTAGTAGCTATTATTATTTCATCTATGCTACTTGCCTGCTTTACTCTTTCAACTACATGCTCAAGGACTTTTTTGTCCTGTATTTCCATAAGCACCTTTGATGGCAATCTAGTTGAGCCTGTTCTCGCTTGTATAATAGCACCAATCTTCATAGTATCCCTACTTTCTATAATAATCCAATACCTTTTCTACAGCCTTAATGATGTCGTCTTGATCATTATCAGTCATTAAAGGATGTAGCGGAAGGGTAATAATCCTTTCATAAAGCTTTTCTGCTTGAGGGCACAATCCCTTTTGATATCCTAACTGTTTGTAATAGGGATGATAATAAACCGGTATATAGTGAACATTTACTCCTACATTTTCTGCTCGCAATGCATCAAAGATTTCTTTTCTAGAAGCATTAAATCTTTCTAGCTCTAATTGCATAATATATAAATGTCTTGAAGTGTCTGATTCTGGTATTTCCTTTTGGATTATAATTCCTTCAATATTTCTTAGCTCATTATCATACTTTTTAACCAACATAGATCTTTTCGCCTTGAACTCACCTATCCGTGCAAGCTGGCTTGTTCCCAAAGCGCATTGCAAATCTGTAATCCTATAGTTATAGCCCAACTCCTGCTGCTCATAGTACCATGCACCTTCACTCCTGCTTTCCAGCAGATTTGCATCCCTCGTTATACCATGTGTTACAAATAGTTTTAATCTCTTATAGAGCTGCTCATCATTGGTAGTTACAGCTCCACCTTCCCCTGTAGTTATTGTCTTGACAGGATGAAAGCTGAACTCAGTCATATCTGATATCGAGCCAACCATACGCTCTTTGTATCTTGTACCAATAGCATGGGCGGCATCTTCTATAACTCTTAAGTTATATTTTTTTGCTATAGCTGTAATTTCATCCAATTCTACCGCTTGACCGGTAAAGTGCACTGGAATAATAGCTTTTGTTTTTTCAGTTATCTTTCTCTCTATATCCGCAGGATCAATGTTGTAGGTATCCTTTTTAATATCTGCAAAAACAGGTGTTGCACCTACATATAAGGCACAATTTGCCGAAGCAGCAAAAGTAATCGCTGAAGTTATCACCTCATCCCCAGCTCCCAACCCTGCTGCGAAGCAAGCACCATGTAATGCTGCCGTTCCATTGGAAAACGCTACTGCATATTTCGCTCCTACGTATTGTGTAAGTTTTTCCTCAAATTCTTTCACAAAAGGTCCCGTTGTAAGATAATCGCCCTTTAACACATTTACTACTGCATCTATGTCTTCTTGTACGATATCTTGCCTGCCATAAGGTATAATCCCTTTACACTGGGGTATTCCTCCATGAATTGCTAGTTTTGTCATGCAAATTATCTCCTTTCGGGAATAAGATTTAAGTCTTCTATCCTATACTTTAATTCTTCAATGCTTAGCCACTGTTCGTTTGTTCCCGAATTATACTCAAAACCTTCCGCTATTTGTTTTCCACCAATCGTAAAATGTTCATCGAGGTTCCACCAATCAAAGCAAGGATATACGATATAATGTTTTTCATATTCAAAGGTATTTCTAGAGTCATCCTTCGTTATCATAACTTCATCCAATTTTTCTCCCTCACGTATACCTACTTCACGAAGCTCACATGCCGGATTCATTGCCTTAGCCAAGTCAGTTATATTGAAGGATGGAATTTTAGAAATATAGGTTTCTCCTCCCTTTGATTCTTCCAGTGCTTTATATACCAATTCGACTCCCTCTTCAAGGGTGATCCAGAATCTTGTCATCCTATAATCCGTTATTGGTATGCATTGTTCTCCTCTTTCTATTAACTCCTTAAAAAATGGTATTACAGAACCTCTGCTTCCAGCTACGTTACCATATCTTACTACAGAAAATACTGTTCCTTTTCCTCCTGCGTAGGCATTTGCAGATAAAAACAGCTTATCTGAAACAAGTTTTGTGCCTCCATAAAGATTTATTGGGTTTACAGCTTTGTCAGTTGATAATGCTACAACCTTTTTTACATGTCTGTCGATTGCAGCATCTATCACATTTTGCGCACCATGAATATTTGTTTTTATGGCTTCAAAGGGATTGTATTCACAAGCAGGTACTTGCTTCATAGCTGCAGCATGCACCACATAATCCACTCCGTCAAATGCTCTATATAATCTATCTTTATCTCTTACATCCCCAATAAAAAATCTAAGCTTATCTTTATGATCTTTAAATTGCTTAACCATTTCACTTTGCTTAAATTCATCTCTGGAATAGATTATTATTTTTTTAGGATTATATCTCTCTAATGTCATTTCAATGAATTTCTTGCCAAATGATCCCGTACCACCGGTTAATAAGATAGTTTTGTTATTTAACATACTATACCCTCCCTGAATTATGTAGATTTTGTATTTCATTTTCTATCTTTAAAACTGAAGATGAGCATCTCTTCCAAAATTCTTCCTGATATAAATATGGAATACTCTCTATTTGAATCCCTTTGTAAGTAAGATTAAAAACCTTGTTGTCCCCTGACAATAAGCGGATTACATTGTTTAATGACTCTTTATGCCTTAAGAACCCTTTGTTTGTATATCTTAAAACTCCATCATTGCAAAGTACTCGGCTCATTGAAGGTGTTATTATAGTCTTGATGTCATTATCAAAATGAGATTTCTCATCATCAAATACCAAATCCTGCCCAATAAGGCCTATTGGTCCAAAACCAAGCTTTAGTGCAAGCTCCAGTGCCGATGCTGCAACGGTGCTTCCTCCACCTTCCAATACATTAATATCGGTTGCCTTTTGTCTAACATATACGATTGCTTTTGGTCCAGCAAAGGTATTGTTAATATTTTTGTTGGCACTTGACAAGAACACCAAAGGACAATTTACATTCACTTTTTCATATCTTTTTGCAACCAATTCTTGATGATCAATTTCTAAGTAAAATGTTGGTTCCATACCTAAGGCTTCAAAGAAACTAACATTTCTTCCAACAGAAATGATGATAGCCTTGCCTTTAAGTCTTTTTATATATTCTCCCGCTTCCAAAAGCGTAGGTCCTGAGCTCACTATCACACAGGGTACTCCCTGGTATTTTTCTTCAAATAACTCCAAGAAATTTGGCAAACCCAGATTTCTGTTAATCATATGATTTTCCTGCATTTCCTTAAACGAATGACTGGCATTCATATCAAGTCTATAATTGTTAAACCAAGTTTTCATATATTCAAATTTCTCAGTTAGGGTCTTGATTAAAGGCTCATAATACAGTATCTCAGTATCTGGCGGAATAGTCCCTAAATACAAAGAGGCTTCTTCCAGCTTGTCTGTTATCTTTAGGGTCAATCTGCTATCATCAAGTATTTCCTTTGTCCCATGCTTCAAAAAACACGCATACAAATCCTGATCCGTTTCTAGTACATAAAGATGTTGATTCTCTTTCATTCGCCCTAATATTTCCTTTATATGATATCCAAGTCCCAGACCGTATATCAATATGTTATCCGCAGCATTATAATTAAACTCAGCAAATCTTCTTCCTTGTATAGTAGGCGTAATAGAGCTGTGGATATACCAAGAATAGTTATTTTTAACAGCTATTACAGTTTTTTCTCCCGAGGGTGTATCTTTTATTGTATAGCATACTCTGCTTTCTAAGCTTCCATTTAGTTTTCCCATAAATATTCCTCGTCAACAACCTTATTTAGATATTCTAAAATCGGCAGAATATCCGCTTCCAAAACATCACAGAGCAATACATAGTCTTCATTCTCCATGCAAAAAAGAATATTATTTATTTGCAGCATAAGTGCTTTGATATTCATAATGATTTTTTCATCCTCGTAGCAGCTGCCGATATACTCAAATACTTCTAATATCCATTCCAATGCCTTGAACAGGTCAGATAACAAATTAAAAGCTTTGTACTCAGATCCTACTGTACTCAGATATTTTATTATATTTATTACTGCCGTGCTCGCATTTTGTGTGATTCGCAATGTTTCGCCAAGCACTTCTTTCGTTTCTGTACTGATTGCTTTTTTTTTCACTTTTTTCACTCTTCCCTATCATATCCCAATCTCACTCTTGATGAAATCTCTAATTTATGATCTGACAACATCCATAAATACCTTTCAAATCCGGAGTTATTGCCCCATGTTTCTTCTCTATCTTGATATTTCATATAGAATCTCATAAGAATTTTGATTGTCTTTGCAAGATGTAATGCCAAATCTTCAAAATAAGCAAGATATGCAGCTTTTTCATCT
>JAQSYB010000038.1 GCA_029256365.1 Clostridia bacterium | reverse complement strand
ACATATTTTTTTAATCATTTTTTCATGTTATGTCTTCAACATCTTGTCTGTTTTGTTTCCGGCTTGCTTGTCGCTTGACCGGAAGACCAGTATATCATGCCATTTACTATTATGTCAACCACTATTTTAAATTCTTTTCTAAATTACTTTAGAACCCTTTAAAATATCGTTGTTTGCAGCCGTTTGTTTCGGCGCTTATATAATATATCACGGATTTGGTATGATGTAAATATGAATTTTATGTAAAGTGCAAATTATTTATTCCTTATATATACGTCTTAATCATTTTCACGTTCATTCAGATTGTATATTGTGCTGTCACCATTGTAGATCATAAGATTCACCAGTCTGTCATCCTGTCCAAACATATCTTCAACTTTGTCGCACACAATATTTAAGTCTTCTTCTTGTATATTGTTTAATGACAGATAGAATACATCCTTGCTATCCTTATTATATCCAACAATAACATTTCCATTATATCCACCCTGCAATCCTTCCCCATCATCATAGGTAAGGTTTCTAATTTCAATTTTTTCGTATTGTTCTGGATTTGATATGATTATTCTATCCTTATTCACATGCATGGAATCTTTTATATCTCTCATGAATTTCACCCTCTCATGTTTTGTTGTCATAGCTGTATTTATTTTTACCATAAATCATTTATTTAAACATATATTTGTAATATTATAAAAAAGCCAGCTAAAAAGCTGGCTTTTAAAGCAATTAAATCGTTTCTCCGCATTTTCTCAATAAATCTTCCCATTTTTTATCCACATCTTTTTGTATTTCTTCTATTAGATGTTCATTGCCTTTTTTGAAAAGATGCTTAAATCTTCCTTGAGGTTCTAAATACTCTGAAACATGAAGCTTTTTCTTAGGCTTGTAGTTAAGCTTCCAAACGCCTTCTTCAACCTCAAATATAGGCCAAATACATGTATCCATTGCCAGCTTGCATATATTCATCAGGTCTGGTGTCTCATATCTCCAGCCTCTTGGACACGGTGCAAGGACATTCAAGAAAGCAGGGCCTTTTTTGTATATTGCTTTTTCTGACTTTTCATATAGATCTTTAAAGTTTGAGGTCAATGTAGTCTGTGCTACATAAGGTATATTATGGGCTGCCATTACAGCCGTTAAATCTTTCTTATACTGCTGTTTACCAGGTAGTACACTTCCTTGCGGACTCGTTGTTGTATCTGAATACTTCGGAGTACTAGATGATCTCTGTATGCCTGTATTCATATAAGCTTCATTGTCATAGCATACATAAACCATGTCATGTCCTCTCTCCATAGCGCCAGATAATGATTGAAGACCTATGTCATAGGTTCCGCCATCTCCACCAAATGCTATGAATTTATAGGTGTCATCAATTTTTCCTTTTCTCTTCATCGCAACGTACGCAGCTTCTGCACCGCTTACTGTAGCTCCTGCATTTTCAAAAGCTGTGTGAATAAACGAATCCTTCCATGCAGTATATGGATAAATAAATGTTGATACTTCCAAGCAGCCTGTTGCCGATCCAATTACCGCATGATCCTCTGGCTTTAGTGCTCTTAAAATACCTCTTACCGCCGGGGGTGCACCGCAGCCTGCACACATTCTATGTCCACCGCTTAAGCGTTCAGGTTTTTCCATAACTTCTTTTAAATTATAAGCCATATTTTAGCTCCTGAGAGCCTTCACCTCCTATTCTCTTACTCCTACATACCTATAGGTCTCGCCGATTTGACCGGTCTTAACTATATTTTGAAGTTCATTGTAAACAAGCTCAATATTATCTGCCTTTACGTCTCTACCACCTAGGCCATAGATATAGTTGATTACCTTGATGCCGTCTGCCACTCCATATAGAGCTGCCTTTACATCTGCAAAAAGTGGGCCGCCTACTCCTGAGAAGGCTTCTGCTTTGTCCATAACAGCCAATGCTTTAACATGCTTAAGAGCTGCTACCATTTCTTCTTGTGGGAATGGTCTAAATACTCTAATTTTAAGCAAGCCTGCTTTGATACCCTTTTCTCTCAGTTCATCCACCACAGTCTTTGCAGTTCCAGCTGTTGAGTTGATTATAACAATTGCAATTTCTGCATCACTCAGCTTATATTCTTCAAATAAGTCATATTTTCTACCTGTTACTTTTTCAAATTCCTTGGCCACATCCAATATAACCTGCTTGGCATTCATCATAGCTTGTGCTTGTTGTCTTCTATGCTCAAAGAAATAATTTGGCAAATCCAAGGGTCCTACAGCGATTTGTTCTTTCGTATTTAACAGATAATGCTCTGGATTATATTCACCAACAAAAGCTTTTACCTTTTCATCTTCAAGCAAATCTAGATTCTCAACAGCATGGCTAGTTATAAAACCGTCTTGACATACCATTACAGGTAGTACAACATCCTTATGTTCTCCGATTCTTACTGCCTGTATAAAGTTATCGTATGCTTCCTGATTGTTTTCACTATATAATTGTATCCAGCCTGAGTCTCTGGCTCCCATTGAGTCACTATGGTCGTTGTGTATATTTAATGGTCCTGATAGTGCCCTGTTTACACATGCCAAGGTCACAGGAAGTCTTGATGAAGAAGCGATATAAAGCATTTCCCACATAAGCGCAAGTCCATTGGCCGATGTTGCGGTCATAGTTCTTCCGCCTGCCGCTTGTGCACCAATACATGCAGACATTGCACTATGCTCTGATTCAACAGGCACAAATTCGGTTTGTACTGCACCATTTGATACGAATTGAGAAAAATACTGTGGTATTTCTGTTGATGGAGTTATGGGGAAAGCAGCAACTACATCAGGATTTATTTGTTTCATGGCAACTGCTATTGCTTCATTGCCGGATAATCTTTCTCTTATTGCCATGTTTACTCCTCCTCCCTCACAAAGTCTATTGCATCAAAGGGGCATACTCTTACGCATACTCCGCAGCCTTTGCAATGATCATAATCAAAATCCAATCTCTTTTTATCTTTTACAGGTATCGACGAATCCGGACAGGTTGGAGGACACAGCATGCATTGGGTACATTTTTCTACAATCCATACTGGTTTCATTGCTCTCCAGTCACCTGTTCTGAAATCCTCTGCGTTGCCAGCATCAAATATTGCGCCGCCAGGGGTGATTTTTTTCCAATTCACATCAAGAGGCATAGATTCGTTTAATTTTCTGTCTCTCATATACCTTTTACCTCCTGCATTGCTCTTTGTATTGCTTTCATATTCCCTTCAATAACCTCAGGCTTTGTAGCGAATTTATGCGCAAAGGATTCTTTTGCATCTTTCATGAATTCATCCTCACCCATAACATTGCTTACCTTGACTACTGCACCAAGCATTGGTGTATTAGGGAAGTATTTGCCTAATACATCTTCAGAGATTTTTCTTGCATCTACAGTGCAAACCTTGCCCTTGTAACCTTTTAAGTGTTTTTTTACATCTTCAGGAGCTTTGTCTGTATTGATAATGATTGCCCCAGTTTCTTTTAGACCCGAAGTTACATCGATAACTGTTAGCAGCGTTTCATCTACTACTACTACATAATCCGGCTCGTATATATTGGAATGTATACGAATTTTGTCATCACTGATTCTGTTATAAGCAGTAATCGGCGCTCCCATTCTTTCAGGTCCATACTCTGGAAAACCCTGAATATATTTGCCGGTGTTAAATGCAGCATCAGCCAACAGCAGCGATGCTGTTTTAGCACCTTGTCCGCCGCGTCCATGCCAGCGAATTTCGACCAGTTTACCCATTTAGTTTCATCCCTCCATTATGTGAGATAATATTACTCATGCACGCCTTGATAGGTATTCAAAATGAATAATATTTTTACTTGTTTATTTTGTACCAAAATATTCTTTTTTATTTAAATAAAATTAGATTAATTTATTTTTACTATTCGGACATAAAAAAAGAATCTCTATTATCCTTTTAGATAATAGAGATTCTTGAATACCTTATATTTTATATTCATTTACTACCTTTTGGAGATTCTCAGCTACATCCTTAAGCTTTGCAGCTGTTTCCGATATATTCTCGATGACAGAGGTCTGCGTTTCTAAGGATGCTGATACTTCCTCTGTCGAAGCTGCTGTTTCTTGGGATATAAACGAGGTTTCCGATATAGTACTTACAACAGCATTCTTATTTTCATCGATGTTATTAATGCTTTCTATCAAATTATCAATTTGCACAAAGGTATCATTCAGTGCTTTTTCAATGAATTCAAATGATTTGTTGGTTACAATCAATGCTTTATTGGATTCATTCACTATTATGTTTGCTTTATCCATTTTAGTTTTCGCACCATTAATTTCACTTTGTATTTCATTTATGATCTTTTCTACTTCACCTGCAGAATTTGTTGTCTGCTCAGCCAACTTCCTTACCTCGTCCGCAACCACTGCAAAGCCTCTTCCGTGATCACCAGCACGAGCTGCTTCAATCGCTGCATTTAGTGCAAGCAGATTTGTTTGATCTGCAATACTCTTTATTGCATTAATAATTTCACTTATACTACTCGATTTTCCAGCCAAGGTGTTAATGTCCACGGCAATCTCATTTGTAATTCTACTATTGTCATCAAAATGCTCTTGAAGCTTTTGTATAGAATCCAAAGCATCCTTGCTTACCCGATTTGACTCATCCACAAAAGATTTCACACTGCTAGAGCTTTTTACAGAGTTACCTATTTCATCCGCAAGATGATTTAACTTTTCAACACCTTGTTGTGTTGCCTCAGCCTGCTTAGATGCTCCAACAGCCAAATCATCTGCAGCTTGCGTTACCTCTCCTATAGAGCCTAATGCAAGATTTGTAGATTCCGAAAGATTGTTCGCAAAATCCGTGGTTGCCGCCGCTTGATTTTGAAGGGTCTCTACCATTTCTTTCATTACTGTTCTCATTTCAAATACCGCTTTTGACATGACACCTATTTCATCCTTATTCTTCAACAAGGATTCAAAGCTTTTGTCCTCAGTTAAGTCAAAGCTTGCTGTTTTATTTACCAGCTGAGTAACCTTTGTAATCGGTTTTGTAATAATACTACCCACAGCCAATGCAACTACGATAGCTCCAATTATCCCAATTAGAATTAGTATCATTAGCAACAGCACCAAAGCATTCATGTTCTTCAATACCTGGTCCAATTCAACGTCTACAGTTAATATATAGCCGTTGGAAAGATGCGAAAAGGCAGTTATTTTATCTGTACCTTTATAGTCATATTCAATTACACCTGAAGCATCCTTCGCCATAGCTTCCGTCAAGTGCTTTAGCAATCCACCGTCCTCTGTAGCAAGATTTGCTCTACCCTCTGCTGCTGGACTAGCTTGTGTTACAGCATCTGTACCTGAAGCTGTCTGTGCGACAGCTGACTCATCCTGTTTAAAGGAGGGGCGTACAAGATAATTGTAATCCTTATCCATAAGTGCCATATAGCCTTTTTCATAAACTCTGCTTCCTAATATATCATTCTTGTATACATCAAAATTTATATCAATTCCCACTACACCTATTAGCGTTCCTTGTTGAAACATCGGTACAACATAGGAAACCATTTCTATGCCTAAATCGCTATCAACATATGGATCCATCCACAATGGCTTGCCTGTTTGTGCAGGTCCATAGAACCAAGCGACATCCTCATTTTCAGGCGTGAAATCCTCCAGCTCTCCCAGAGGTAATTTTGTAACAGTACCAGTGTTTGCCTTATCTGCAAACCAAGCACCATATAACCCCCCTGTCA
The DNA here is from genome assembly GCA_029256365.1 of Clostridia bacterium. Lineage (GTDB taxonomy): Bacteria > Bacillota > Clostridia > Lutisporales > Lutisporaceae > GWB2-37-7. The sequence continues at coordinate 4,476 of JAQSYB010000038.1, read as the reverse complement.
GCTTAGGATCCAGATAAACGTAGGCACCCATACCACCATCCGCTAGTGTACCAAATTGCTCTGTCAATAACTCAACATTCTCTTGATATTTTAAATAATAGCTCGGATCAGCTTTCGCAGCCGCCATATCAAAATTTGAATTTGCTGCTGCTGCAAGCCCTTGAACTGCACATTCAACCTCTACTATCGTATTATCATACTTGCTTGCTTGCCGCTCTACTAGTATTCGCAGTTTGTCATCTGCTTCCGCTCTTATCAGCTCACTGCTTTTTAATATGCTTGTACCACCTACGGCCAAAGCAACAACACTGCAGCACATTACAATTGCTAAAACTATTTTAGTGCTTATTTTTTTTGCTTTACTTGTTTTGTCCCTTTTGTTATTTTGATTTGGTTTGTCTGCCTTTCTTTTCAAAATATCCCCCCTAGAATGTTTGCCATAATATATTTCCAGTAAACTTAATTCCTTACATAATCTTACACCATTGGATAAATTATTTCAATTCATTTTGTCCTTTTATGGAGTATTTTGTATACAAATCTTTTTTTGTATAAGACGATTGCATCCTATGGCTTTTGTTTTATGTTTCATCTGTATTGCTGGAGACATATTTGTTGATTACATCAATAAATCTATCTCCATATTTTTCTAGTTTGAATTTTCCCACTCCAGATACAGCAAGCATTGCATCACCTGTAGTAGGCAATTTGCTGCACATATCCTTTAATGTCGTATCAGAAAAGATGATAAAAGGGGGTACTCTATTCTCATCTGCTATGACCTTTCTGATCTCCCTCAGCTTTTCGAATAAATCATTGTTTATTTTGTATTCCGACTTCTTATGCTTTGGCTGCTGTTTTGCTATGATTCTTTTTATATAGAGGCTATTTTCGCCCTTCAACAAGCTATAGGCCTTCATATTCAAGGCAAGTATAGGATATTTATCACCTTTTATATCTATTAAGCCCTCCGCAATTAAATAGGCTATTATTTCTTTGATTGTCTCTTTGGAGTATTCTTTCATGATTCCATAGGTTGGAAGCTTATCAAAATCCATACTCCTTAGTTTTTCTGAACTGGAACCTCTCAGCACATCAGTTATTACACCACTTCCAAAACGCTCACCTGTTCTTTTCATGCATGACAGTATTTTTTGCGCTTCTATGGTGATATCTGTGCTTTCAACATTGCCGACACAATTCCCGCAGTTGTCACATAACTCCGGAGAATCATCCTCCCCAAAATAGCTTAAGATATACTTTCTTAGGCAGTTATCAACATTGCAATAATCAGCCATTTCCTGCAGTTTCTTGTATTCATTGCTTTTATCTACAAGCATGCCGCCATTTTCTATAAATAGTTTGTTTGTAATGATATCAGCTGCACTGTATAAAAGTATACACTCTGCTTTTTCCCCATCACGCCCAGCCCTACCGGCTTCTTGGTAATAATTTTCCATGGTTTTTGGCATATTGTAATGAATTACATATCTGATGTTGGATTTATCAATTCCCATGCCAAAGGCATTGGTAGCAACAATAACCTGTGCTTTATCAAATATGAACGCTTCTTGATTGGCGATTCTTTCCCCATCAGTCAATCCAGCATGGTAACGTGTCGCCTTTATGCCCTGCTCATTTAGCTTTTTACATACACTTTCAACGGTTTTCCTTGTGGAACAATAGACAATCCCTGAATTCATGCCTGCTTTCTTTATGTAACCAAGTAAAAAATCAGATTTACTTGTAGGTTTCTGCACCTCAAAATATAGATTCTCTCTATCAAAACCCGTAACGAGTACATAAGGATTCTGAAGCTTCAGCAACCGAATAATGTCCTCTTTTACTTGGATTGTTGCAGTAGCTGTTAAGGCTACCACCGCAGGGCGCTTGTGCAGCTTTGCTATCATATACGCTATTTTGGTATAGCTCGGCCTAAAATCATGGCCCCATTCAGATATACAATGGGCTTCATCTACTGCAATAATGGAAATAGAAAGCTGCGATAAAAGCTCCCAAAAACTTTCTGTTTCCAGACGTTCTGGGGCTATATACAGCAATTTATAATCTCCATTTTGTGCCTTGGCGGTAATATCTCTAAATTCCTTCAAGCTAAGCGAGCTGTTAATAAACGCTGCCTGAATGCCCATTTCGTTTAATGTATCTACTTGATCCTTCATAAGTGAAATAAGCGGAGAGATTACGATAGCTGTCCCTTCAAGGGCTAAGGCAGGTATTTGAAAACACAAAGACTTGCCTGCGCCAGTAGGCATTATCCCCAATACGTCTCTGCCTTTTAATACTTCATCAATGATTCCTTTTTGACCCATTTTAAAGTCTGAATACCCAAAGTACTCCTGTAATATTTGAAGTGTTTTATTCTGCATGCCAATAGCTCCCTTTACTTTAGTTAATGATTACTTAACCACACAAAATAACCATCCAACTTGCTGAAAATTACATCCAGCGTGTCATTTAATGTTACTTTATCATACTTTTTGACAGAAATATACCTTTGCAAAAAAATAACAACTGCCAATAAAAAGCCGTATGCTTAAGGCATACGGCAAACTCTACTTTTAATGATTTACACTCTTTGGATCAGTTAGTCATTCCTGCAATTGCAGTTCTTTTATTTTTCTAGTACTTCCACATCAACGGGTTTTGGCCCTTTTACGGAAAGGAATACTGCAGGCTCATCCCCTATATTGGCAAAGGTATGCGGTATATTCATTTTGCCCTTTAGCATATCACCCTTCTCTGCAACAAACTCTTTTTCCCCAATCTTAAATCTCAATTTGCCTCTCAGCACAAAAAACAATTCATCAGTAGTTGGATGCTTGTGCAGAGGTGCATTTGTACCTACGGGTAAATTATAAATAAAAGGTGCAAGGGACTCAAAGTCTTCAAAAAATGGATTGGTTTGTCTTTCTTCTCCATAAGTGACCATCTGACCATAATGCATATGGGTTACTTCACTTACATTTACTTCTTGAGTATGCTCCACGAACTTCTCACTGGGCGATCCGCAATTCGGGCATTTTTCTGGAGGCATATCGCCTTTATGTATATAACCACAGACTGTACAACGCCAATTTTTCATTTAAATTCCCCCTAAATATTAGTATAGATATAATATTCTACAAATTTCCATTATCACCTTCACACTTTGCATTGACAATATAGAAGTAAATATATATAATTAGTTAGGCAGACTAACTTTATCATAATTAAGAGGTGAATGCTATGCAAGATAACTTGGCACAAAGATTGTCAGAGGGAATATCAGCTTTCTACAGAGCCAATATGAATCAGAGAAATAATTTTCCCATACGTTCAAGTGAAATGGGTTCATTAATCTATATTTATTTAAATGCCGGAACCGAAGGAGTGAGAGCAGTTGAACTAAGCGAATACTTCGGTATACGCAAATCATCTGTCAGCACTATTGTTGACTCCTTGGAGAAAAATGGATATATCAGCAAAAGCAAATCTGAAATTGATAAAAGGAACAACCCCATTTTTGTTACAGACAAAGGTGCCGAACTTGTTAAGGAAGCCTTTGAAGAATATTATAGTGCTTCAAATAAGATGATAGACAGAATTGGCGTGGAAAAATGCGAGGAATTTCTTCAAACACTAAATTTAGTGATTAAAATAATACAAAAGGAAGATGACAGCATATGAGTGTATTGGTAACAGGTGCATCCGGAAATGTCGGGCGATACGTGATTGAAAGCTTGCTTGACATGGGAGAAGAGGTGGTGGCAGCAGGTACAAATGTTGATAAGCTCAATAAAGAATTTAGAGAAATGAGTAAGGTTAAATCAGTCTATTTTGACTTTACCAATCAAGAAACATTTCAAGCTGCATTGGTCGGAGTGGATAGAGTATTTTTAATGCGCCCTCCAAAGCTTGGGGAGCCCAAAGACTTGCTTCCATTTATACAAAGGTTGTCAAAGTCAAATATCAAACTTGTAACGTTCTTATCCCTTATGGGAGTGGAAAATAACCCCGTCCCTCCTCATCATAAAATTGAAAAACTAATAAAGCAGTATGAAATTCCGTATTCATTTATTCGCCCTGGCTTTTTCATGCAAAACCTATCTGGCGTTCATGCTTTTGAAATCAAAGAGAGCAGCGAGATATTTGTCCCCGCAGGTAAAAGCAAGACGAGCTTTATTGATGCAAGAGATATAGGTCTTGCATCCGCAACAGTACTTCATTCACCTGAAAGGTACCAAAATTCAGCTCACACCATAACAGGTCCCGAGTCACTTGATTACTATCAGATTGCTGAGATTCTTTCTGAAGTACTTGAAAAAAAGATATCTTATGCAAGACCTTCCTATCTGAAATATCGCAATCGGTATATCCATGTGAGAGGCCTTGACGCCAACTATGTCAATGTTACCCTCATGCTTTATTTTATGACTCGAATGGGCACTGCAAAAAAGGTTACAGAGGAATTCGAAA
>JAQSYB010000037.1 GCA_029256365.1 Clostridia bacterium | reverse complement strand
CCTATAAACACTACTTTGGCATTTTTATCCGTACTTTTTATTAATCTAGACACCGCAATCATTGGAGATACTGAGCTAGAAATATTACCTAAAAGTTCTGGGTATTTCTTTTGAATCAGAGAAACAAAAGCTGGACAGCAAGAGCTTGTTATAAAGCCTTTTTCATCAACTTCCTCTGCAAACTCATGGGTTTCCTTGTATGCTATCAAATCCGCACCCAAAGCAGCCTCAATTACATCATGAAAACCTATCTCTTTTATAGCTTGAATAACCTGACCTATTTTGATGTTTGCAAACTGGCTAGAAATTGCTGGCGCAACTACTGCATAGACATGGCTATCACGCTTTTGTTGAGCAGATTTTATTTCATTAATTACATCCACCAGCTGTGACTTGTCCATAATCGCACCAAAGGGACATTGATACACACATGCTCCGCATTGTATACACCTCTCATTATCAATAACAGCCTTTTTATCCTCATCAATTGACAGAGCATCCACAGGGCAAGAACGCCTACAGGGTCTCATTACATCCGACACTGCATCATATTGGCAAGCAGCCTTGCATTTGCCGCATTCTATACATTTTTGCTGATTGATATATGCTCTTTGTCCAACATGATAAATAGCTCCTACAGGACACGCTTCTGAGCATCGATGCGCCATACAGCCACGACAGGCTTCTGTTACAGTAAATCTACTAATTGGGCATTCATCGCAGGCAGCTCCTATTACCTCAACCACGTTGGGATTGCTTTTGTCTCCTCCCATGGCTAGTTTAACTCGTCTTTTTGTAATTTCTCTTTCCTTATAAACACAGCATCTAAACCTTGCCTTAGGACCAGGATTCAAAATCTTTGGTATACTTTTATATTTTTTCTCCAGAATCCCATCTAAGGCAAATTTTGATACCTCCTTTAATACTTCATATCTAACCAACTGAACATCCGTTTCAAATTTTCTCATCGTTTCTCCCCACAAGCCTAAATATATGTTAGCTTTACTTCCTTTCCTAGCTGCTTTAAAAGCATGGCCAGCTCCTCTACTACCTTACCCTTAATACTTAAATCTGAAGGGAATCCAGGATTTTGATGTGCTGGATTGACTGCAGTACCTACCCAAAGGTTTAAATGCGTACAATCCTCCACCAATAGCTTAGCCAATTGACTGGCACCATCTAGACCATTAAAGTTGGATACTGTATACAAGCTTTGATTAAAAATAAAAGCTTGTAATTTTTCAATGGTTTTACTTAGGGTAAGCACTCCTTCAGTAACCAAATCAATATCTTTGATATAGGCAATTGGCGGTATTTCAGGATCAACAAAATCCATGCTTACATCCATAGCATATCCCAGCTCTCTAGCAACTATATTGGCTGCTGTTCCACCGCAAACCACCTTCTTGCTATTTCCCTTCATTAACCTTTCTACTACATTTTTGTCTTCCTCCATATCCTTAGGAGGACCAGTAAATAGATCAATCATCTCTGGCTGTCTTAGCTTTACCGTTACTACAGTAGCATCATCACCGGGATGATAATCATAAAGATTCTGACACGCATCGATTAAGCTTTTCGATATGTTTTTTGCACACTTTTCTACCTTAGCCAGCTGTTCTATATAATCCGCCACGTTATCCCACTGCCAGCCAAGATTTAGAATTGCTCCAACCCCTGCATGAACAACTCCATCACTAATGATTGTAAGAACATCACCTTCATGCAGCTGAAAATTACTCTCTTTTAATACTCTTCCATTCACCTCCACCTGTCTTCGGACAATATTTGTCAGTACATTGTTCTGAACAAATATCAATGGAGGATTATCATATTCTACAGTATAAATTCGTCCATCCTGATATATTTTTAATATCGTAAAGGTTGAGTATGCCAATTTTCTCACACTGCATACTGGTAGCGTATTCAAAATTGTATCCACTGTTTCATGTATGCTTGCTCCTTGACGAAGCATTGTACCCGCTATTTTTGAGGTTAAAGTTGCTAGTATATTCGCCTTTACCCCGCTTCCTAGACCGTCTGCTAGAACAATGATGATGCCATCCTCATCCTTAATAATTTCTACCTTATCTCCACAGAGCTCTTCCCCATGCTTATTGATACTATCAAAACCAACATCTATAAAATTACACATATCATTCCCCTGTTTCTTGAAGTGCGATATCCTTTAGCCTTGTTAAGGTTACCTTTGTCTCTGCTGTTGTTTCTCCCAGCAAGCTAGCTATTTCCTGGGCAACACGCATTTGCTTTTCTATAACCCGCTGGGCTGCGTCTATGGCATTTTCCTTCACTCGTTTCAATTCATCCCTTTGTTTTTCCTCTTTTGTAATGTTGCTCATAATACCTAGAATTACATTTTGTTTCTCTAAATACATGATATTCTGCAGCAGAACAACACCATAATTCGGGTAAGACACTCTTTGAGACAAGAGGGACTTTTTGGTGTCTCTTACTAGCTTGAATGGTTCTTCATCCATTATAATGGATATTGGCCGATCCATCATAAAATCTTCATTTACTCCGAAGACCTTCTGTGCAGTCGGATTTATTTCTAATACATTCAATTTTTCATCAATAAATAATATAATATTAGGCGAATTTTCAAATATTACATTTGTAACACTTTCTGCCTTTCCGCGCATAAATGGCAGACACATATTTTTTTCAGCCATTCCTTCAAAAACTGCCTGTGCTTTCTCTCTACAGGTATTGTAGCCGCAGCCTCCGCAATTCAACTCATCGGAGGCTTCGTATTTGCCCATGCTCTCTAATATTTCATTGATTGCCCCTTCAGATGCCTTGCTCTTCTCAATAGGTCGAGGGATAAAAACCTTTGAAAAGTCCAACCCCGCTGGAACTGCTCTTAGTGTAGATGAAGCGCTGCGCTCCTTATAAATATATTCCTTTACTCTTTTTTGTCTTTTATAAAAATCCTTCTCATTTCGAGGCATGCCCGGTCCATTTAAACAACCGCCTTTGCATACATTTACTTCTATACAGACATTCTTAAGATTCCCCGCCTCTATGGACTGAAAGATCTCCATGCATTCTACAATACCATCTACACGAAACTTTTCATATTTTGGACTATTTCCAAAGCAGTCTATAACCCCTCCAATCATAGGAAAAGCCTGCCCCTTAAAGCACGCTGCTGTCTCAAACTCTAGAGGCTGCAAAGCATTCATATCGATTGCTTCCTCCTCTAACCACTTGCTTAGCTCTTCAAAGGTGAGTACTGCATCAATGGTACCTTTATGCTGAAAGCTAAGTGCTTCAATCTTCTTAGCAGTACAAGGCCCTATGAATACTACATAGCTGTCATAACCATGGGATTTTTTCAACATCTTTCCATGTGCAAGCATCGGAGATACAACAGGAATAAGGTAGCTTGTCAAGCTTGGGAAATATCGATCCACAAGATAGTTAGCAGATGGACAGCATGTAGTAATTAGATTTTCGCTTGTATTGCTGTTCATTGCCTTATCAAAAAGCTGTCCTACAACTTCTGCACCCACCGCAGTTTCCTCTATATGGTCAAACCCCAATACCCGAAGAGCAGCTGCTAAGTTTCCAGCCTCCTGCAAATGAAAAGCACCAACAAAAGATGGTGCAATGCTGGCAATCACTTTTTTGTTTTGCTTGATCGCTGCTTTGACAGCCTCTAAGTCACTTTTGATGTTTCTCGCATCTTGTGGACAAACTACTAGGCATTGTCCACAACCGATACATCTTTCTTCCACTATTCCGGCCTGGTCATTCTTTATTTTCACTGCTTTTACCTGACAGGTTCTTAAGCATTTATAACAATTCTTACAATTTGCTTCAGAAAAATCTAAAAGGTTCATTTTCGTCCCCCCTCAGCTAGCAGGCTATCCAAAAATTCTGCCACACCTTCTATATCCAAAGATTGTACTTTTCCTTCGTTTGCCCTGACAGAAACTGCATTTGTGCATTCACCGAGGCAAAATGCGGCTTTTATAACCACCTGATTTTCCAGCTTCTTATCATTTATTATTTCTTGTAATTTACTGATTACATTGTAGGAACCCTTTATATGACATGCACTTCCTATGCAAACTTCAATAGTAGTCATATTTTCACCCCCATATTATCAGAACGTACTTGTTAAAATTTTGACAATAACTATTCACAGCATTTATTATAACATTTTATTTTTTTTATGGAAACCCCATTGCCTCATAATAAGATAATTATCTAAATAGGTATACTTTCCATATACAAATTATATGATGAATAAGATAGTAATTGAAAATACTAATTATAGTACAATAGAAAAATTTACTTTAAGGAGATGTGTTTATGTCTGAATGTTCATCATGCTCTGCGAATAGCTGTGAGGGCTGCAGTAAAAAAAGTGCGCCTACTATAGAAAGACCTCATGAGCAAAGCAAAATAAAAAAGGTCATTGCTGTAGTCAGCGGCAAGGGTGGTGTTGGAAAATCTCTTGTAACTTCTCTAATGGCTGTAACGATGCATCGCAAGGGTTATAAGGTCGGAGTGTTGGATGCCGACATTACAGGCCCTTCGATTCCTAAGGTTTTTGGAGTGAAGGAAAAAGCATATAGCAATGAACTAGGTGTTCTTCCAGGGTCTTCTGAAAAGGGAATTAAGATTATATCACTTAATTTGCTTATGGAAAATGAAGAAAATCCTGTGATATGGCGTGGTCCAATCATAGGCGGCATCGTAAAACAATTTTGGACTGATGTTATTTGGGGGGAGTTGGATTATTTGTTCATAGATATGCCTCCAGGTACAGGAGATGTCCCTTTGACTGTATTTCAATCCATACCCTTAGATGGTATCGTGATTGTCACTCTGCCTCAAGACTTGGTATCTCTCATCGTAAAAAAATCCTACAATATGGCAAAGACAATGAATATCCCAATACTGGGCATTGTAGAAAATATGAGTTACATATCCTGCCCTCACTGCGGTGAGCAGATTAACTTATTTGGCAGCAGCAGAATTGAGGACACTGCCCTCGAGCTCAACGTCAAGCAATTTGCCAGAATGCCTATAGATCCAGAATTCACACAGCTTTGCGACCATGGAAAAATTGAGGAAACGGATAGAAAATATCTTAATGAATTTGCAGAAAACATCAATAATCAATTAAATATATAGCATATTGCTTACATGTGTTATAAAATAAAACCATCATTATGCAATTGAGGAGGTCAACATGATAATAAATTGGTTTGTTGGGCTGAATCCTATTACGCAAGCTTTTATTGCAACCTGCTTTACATGGTTTGTAACAGCAGCTGGTGCTTCCATCGTATTCTTTTTCAAGACGATAAATAAAAAAGTATTGGATACAATGCTTGGCTTTGCTGCAGGAGTGATGATAGCTGCAAGCTTTTGGAGTTTGCTGGCTCCAGCAATCGAAATGGCTGAACAAGCAAATAAGCCTGCTTGGATACCTGCTTCCATCGGTTTTTTGGCAGGAGGAGCCTTTCTTTTGCTCGTAAATAAGATACTGCCCCATCTCCATGTGGACTCTCTTAGCGGCAAAGCTTCAGGCATTCAAACAAATTGGCAGCGAAGCGTCCTGCTGGTACTTGCAATTACGCTGCACAATATACCTGAGGGCTTAGCTGTTGGTGTGGCATTTGGTGCGATTAGTGCCGGTCTTCCTAGTGCATCCTTAACAGGAGCCATCGCTTTGGCAATCGGTATCGGATTGCAGAATTTTCCCGAAGGCGCATCTGTATCAATACCTTTAAGACGAGAAGGATTTTCAAGAAGAAAAAGCTTTTGGTATGGTCAAATGTCCGGTGTCGTAGAACCCATAGCCGGTATCATAGGTGCTGCAACAGTAATATATATGAAAGCATTGCTTCCCTATGCATTGTCATTTGCTGCCGGTGCTATGATCTTTGTAGTGGTGGAAGAACTTATCCCTGAGAGTCAAATTGATAAAAGCACAGATTTAGGGACTATAGGAGCTATGCTAGGCTTTGCTGTAATGATGATTCTAGATGTGGCTTTAGGATAAATTGCAAAAAAATAAATCCCGCTATTACAGCCGGATTTATTTTTTTATTTCATTTTCCTTCTTCCCAATTAACTGGACAAGGCTTACCTCTGTTCAAAGCAGCCAATACTCTTAATATCTCATTTATATTTCTACCTACCAATAAGTCGTTTTCGCTTGCATATCTTATTTTCTGATGTGGATCTATTATAAAGGTCCCTCTATTGGCTATTCCTGTTTCTTCATCCAAAACGCCAAAAACTTTAGACAAAGATTTTGTATAGTCAGATATCAAAGGATAGTCAATCTGTCCGATTTTTTCTAACCATGCTTTGTGTGTATACACGCTGTCAGGATTTGCTCCGATTACCTTTGCACCAAACTTTTCAAAATCATTTAACCGCCGGTTAAATTCTGGCACCTCAGTTTCTCATATCGGTGTAAAATCTAAAGGATAAAAGAACAATACAACCCATTTATCCTTATAGTCGCTCATGGAAACTTTACCAAGAGTGCTATCTAAAGTAAAATCAGGAGCCTTCATACCAATTTTAATCATAACATTACCTCCTTATCAATCATTGACAGGTTTATTATTTGCTTAGGAGATAATTATATGCCTTTTTTACAGCTCTATAAAAACAACAATGAAATTACATTCATTGCTGCCTTTGTTTTCTAAAACAACATGCAGTTTGTCTCGATATTCTATTTGCAACAGCTCCCCTTCTTCTACCTTTGCAGAATGCTCCGCCGCATTTATGGTTATATTTCCTTTATGACTGTAACATGCAAAAAATCCTTGCTTTCGGTTGGCATCCAGATTTAGTATGATTTCTTGCCCAGCAGAAGCCAAATATCTCTCCATCCTGCCTTTTACACCCTCTTTTAGCATTAGATTAAAATCTTTTGCTTTTCCGCAGCTAAGGGTATCCCAGCCGCCTTTAAAGCTGTCCTGCTCATATTGTTCTAATATCACTGCGTGGTGATCCTTATGTATTAGCTCCAGCTTTCCTTCTAACACCATTAAATGCCTATCATAACCTGTCAGCTTAGTAAAATTCGATTCTTCAATTTCCACTAAGGCTGTACTCAATCTCCACAAAAATTCTCTATCCACATAATTTGAATCCTTTGGATAAATCGCAATTTGTGTAGTGATTCCACCAGACCATCTAGTAGTTTGCTGTCGTTCTTTTGTTATCAAATCTATTTGAATCATTTTAATCCCTCCACATATATAGTTTGATTTTACTCCATCAACTTGCTATACACAATAAAAAAAAGCTATGTATAGAATACATAACCTTTTACTTTTCTATTTATACAGTTAGATAGGTGCTTCCATCCAGTGGTAATAACATCTGCAATGTAGGATTGCCATTCATTAAGCCAACTACATAGATTGTGTAAATATTTCCAAACCGCAAGTTTGCATTGGGAACATCCAATATGATGTTGCTTGTTCCTGCCAGTCTTGCCTGCAGCTCATAGGTTGCAGGTCTAATTCGAATGTAGTCAGTAATTTCCTTGTATTCCACATCACCAAATAGCTTTGTACCATCTGCTAGTGTGATATCTACATTTGGCGTATTCGGTGATAAATGTACTACTCGAACAAAGGTTTCATTCGGAAGCCTGCTTATTGGTGGTTCAACCACTAAGGTTAATTCTATATCAGAAAGCATGCCAGTTGCAGCGATAGTAAATATAGATTTAGGGGGAATATTTACATTTTGATTTATTACAGGATTTGTTGTTTTTCCACTTTGGTATATTTTTATATTATACAAGCCTCCTGCCAAAGGAAAGTATTTTGTAAATTCTTTATAGGTCACATCTCTTGCTATGATAATATTGTTAACATAAATATCGACTGCAGGTGCATCAGGAGAGGCATGGAGACCCCTTACAAAGGAATTTGTATGGGTCACTCTAGTCTGACTTTTACAAGGGCATCTACTTTGATTATACATGTACAATCACCTCTTCATTTTATTACAATACAATATATCTTATGAAGGTACATGTAAAAATGTTACAAGAATTCATCAGCTGCTAAAGCCCTCTCCTAGAGTTTCGTGAGCATCTATAATGGTCATAAATGCTTTATCATCCGTCTCCTTCACAAAGTTTTTCAGCTTTATTACTTCTTTTCTACCAATGGTTGTCGTTATAATTTCCTTCTCTGTATTGGTAAATGCGCCTTTGGCGGTGTAGACAGTAGCACCTCTGCCCAGCTTATTCAGTATGAAGCCTTTGATTACCTCTGGTTTTGTACTGATAATCATGACTTGCTTGCTGATATTTAAGCCTTCAATTACCGTGTCAATCACAACACCATTCATAATTACCCCCAACAGCGCATACATTCCTGTTCTAACATCAAATGCTATGGCTGCAAGGAGTGTAATAAGAAAATCTGATAAAAGCAGCGATTTGCCTATATCTATGTGGAGATACTTATTAATAATTTTTGCTACGATATCTGTGCCTCCTGTTGAAGCATTGTTGTTGAATATAATCCCCATGCCTATTGCAGATATCAATATTCCAAAAATCAACTCTATGAATATATCGCCTGTTATAGGACTATTGACTGGATATACTCGTTCAAAGAGCAAAATAAATCCCGATAGGCTCAAGCTGGAATAAATTGTTTTCGCGCCAAACCCTGATCCTAAAAAGATAAACCCAATTATAAATAATATAATATTCATAACCAGCATCATAATTCCAATTGGCAAAGCAGGTGCAAACCTTCCAATTACCATTGCAAGCCCACTGACACCTCCAGCGGCCAGATTGCTGGGAACCAAGAAGTAATAGATTCCAGCAGCTACAAGTATGCTTCCAATTGTAATCATTAGGTACTCTTTCATATTCTTATTCATATTTATACTCCTCCCAAATAACCACAGGTAAAACTCATGAAACATTGTAAATTATATACATTTTACACCACTTCATACAAATTTTATATAGTATATGCCCTTTTTTGTTTTTCTGCATATATTGGTATAAATTACTGTTTTTCTCTAACCAAGCTATTATTATAGGAGGATTTTATATGCAAAATGAAAACAATTGTTTCCCTTTAAATGCCGTATTGGATGAAATAAGTGTGTGGATGCCAATTTTGTCAGAACACCTAAAATTTCATCGTGGCGGTATAGATCCAAGTATTAACCAAGACTGTATTTTCAAGAACCTTGACTTTTCAGCAAGACAGATAGATCATCTATATAACATGATTTTCCCTACAGGTGCAGCTCCTACAGAAATGGGCATGGACCCATCCAAAACAGTCCTTCCTCAAGCAATTGCAGTAAGTGATATCAAGAAGTTCATGTATCAGGGCATAAAAAGCTGTGAGATTCTTTCAATCATACCCTCTGAATTGGCTGATCATATGAGAAGAGAAACAGATCGATTCATAGGAATAATCGGAGGACCAAAACCCACTCGCAAGGATTTAGGCATACCTGGCGGAGACAAAAAAGTACTAAGTGTCCCAAGAATGCTATTAGCAACCTTGCCAGCCAAGGAAAAGTTCACAGCTGTAGTGGAGGAGATCATGTTCTTCTCTCATATAAATGAAGAACATTCCCACCACATCGCCATGACCTCAAAACCAGGTATACAAGAAAAAATAGCAAGAAAAGCGAAGGAGTTTGAAAAGCAATTTCATGAGAACCTTGAAAAAGCGAAGGCCATAGAGGGAAGAGGAAAAGGCTTAGATAGATTGGTAGAAGATACCCTTAAGCTTATGAAGGAATTCAAAGACTTCGGCCTAACTCTTCTAAAGGGAGCAAAGGACTGTGCATTGCCTGGTGAACAAACCAACGCTTGGCCACTAATGGATGATCATATACTTAGAGAAGGCAACTACTTTGTAGAGCTGCTTCAAATGGCCATGAAAAAATAAAAAGTGATCGAGATAATTGCTGCAGCAGTTGTCTCGATCACTTTTTTGCAAATATTATGAAATAACACGAATATACTATAATACTATTTAAATTGAGGTGATGAAATGTTTTGCTCTGATGATAAAAAATGTCTACAGGGAGCCGCTCCTTATTCCATTCAGCGAGATGATACCTTCTATAAAATCAGCAAATATTATAGCATCAACTTAGATGATCTTTTGGAAGCCAACCCATATACAGACCCTGATAAACTAAATGAGGGTGATATACTTTGCATTCCTTTGGCATACCAAAATGTCCGCTGTCATTCAGGCTCAGAAAACTATACCATACAAGAAAATGATACAATCTATGGGCTAGCCCAAAGATTCAATGTAAAAATAGATGCTCTTCTTAAGGCCAACTCTCGCATAAATCCAGAT
>JAQSYB010000036.1 GCA_029256365.1 Clostridia bacterium | reverse complement strand
TCTTCGCATTTATTATCTCATCAGCCCCATATTTTGTGGCAAATTTAAGTCGTTCATCCACAATGTCCGAAACGATGATTGAAGCTGTACCCTGTGCCTTTAAAAATTTAACAATCATTAATCCTATAGGGCCAGCACCGATAACTGCTACACGTTCACCTTCCCCAAAGCTGCCATTTTTGGCTGCACAGTAACATACTGCCAAGGGTTCCAAAAGCGCACCCTGTTTGAAGGTTACCCTGTCATCTAAAGGTATAACGGCCTCTTGACGAATTGTGAAATATTCCTGAAGCGCGCCGTCTGATGCATTTCCACCTATACTGGTGCCAAGGGAATGACGATTGCCGCACAGATTTATCATGCCTCTCTCGCAATAGTAGCATTTGCCACAATAAAGTATTGGATTTGCTGAAACACGCTGTCCGATTTCTAGTTCCGTTACATTTTCCCCAAGTGCTGCTATTTCACCAGCAAACTCATGCCCCAATACAATTGGTGGTGCCCAACGATCACTTACCTCATGCAGTCGATATGCACCCAAATCCGAGCCGCATATAGATACTGCGCGAGTTTTTATAAGTACTTCACCCTTCTTAGGTGTAGGTATCTGCCTTACTTCAAGCTTTACATTTCTTGGTCCATGATATACCAACGCCTTCATTGTACTCACGGTTCACCCTCCCCCATAATTTTTTATGTTGGCCAACCCAAAGTGTATATATGTTTACCGCCCTTTAATGGGCCCTTTAACAATTTCTCTATTTCTTCAGGATCACGCTGACTCATTAACTCAGCAGGAGGAAGTTTACCAGCTGGATATGCCGCTAGTATGTCATCATGAAGCTTTACGAGGTAATCACAGGTCTTCTCAATGGATGCTACTGCTTTTGCAGGATCTGCATCCTTTGCATGACCAAGTACCCCTTCTGGGAAAGTTACACACTCAATGCCGCAGTTTCCTACCTGACAATGGCCTGGGATAGGATTTCCGTATATATCTCCGCCTCTATCAACATGACCTGGAGGAAGGAAGCCTTTTACATCAGTGTTCTCCGCCTGCTCCTGATTGCATAATTCAGGAAATAATGCCAATGCAATACTCTGCTCAGCTTCACATGCATGCTGGAAGGGTCTGTCATAAGGTCCTCCATGGGCTTTGTCCATAAGCGTCTGCCCCATTACTCTCGGTACATCAACGAAATATAACATCGCCGGAACCTGATATTTCTTCCCCCATTCCTGTAATGCTACAGGCAGTGAGTATTCCTGTCCATGCAAACTTATAAAAATCTGCTTCCTAAATCCTGTATTCCAAAAACCTGTGATAATAGCGCGTAAATAATCAATAAATACATTATCTGGCAGTGGTATTGTGCATGGCTGACCAATATGATGAAAAGGATGTGAGCCATACCAAACAGGCTCTGCTACTGTACATCCAGTTTTCTCTGCAACCATTTCAGCTATACGAGTAACAACAAAGGTATCTTCTCCTATAGGACCTGCAGCCCCATGGTTCTCTGTAGAGCCAACGGGTATAATGATTATATCATTTTTCTCTAATCTTTCTTCAACATCCAGTTTGTTCATAGTCTGAAAATACATTTTTTTCGGGGATTCCATATAGCCTCCCTTAGGTGGCAAGTTCCATTTACTCATATAACGCTCTCCTTTTAAAATTATTTTAGTCTTTCTTAATTCTATGACTTTCTAACTGCGGTGCATATATCCAAACAAATTTTAGAACCTCGTCACCAGTATTTACAATTGAGTGCATTCCACCTGGAGGATTGTATACACAAATGCCCGGTTTTAATTCAATCACTTCATTTTCAGTTATGAACTGCCCCTTTCCCTGTATGAAGTACATAACTTCCTCTTCCGTCTCATGCTTATGTGGCGGGACCTGTCCTCCTACATGGGTCTCATTTACACCCATGGCAACATTCTGTGAACCCACTGTTTGCTCAGATATTAATATCCAACTAGTGCGTGGGGGTTCACGATAAATACCCTCTACATTATTAATATCAACCCATTTTAAACCTGACATAATATTCATCTCCTTCTCATTTTGCAATTATTATAATAATGCCAAAAGCATTAAAAATGTTCTTAGGCACTAAAACACGTCTGTACGAATAGGAATGTTCCAAATGCCTTCCATTTCTTCCTGAGGTATATCAAATACCTCATTATTAGGAGGCAAGGGCTCTTCCCTCATGAATTCTGGTATCTGACGGTATTTTTCAGAAACGCCAGCTTTTTCATTAAACTTTCGTTCCAAATCAAGAACCTCTGCTCCTAAATATCTTGTCTCTTCAAAGCTAATATCCCATCCAAATTTTGCCTTAAACAGGTTCGTCAAAAGTTCTGGGTAACGAACAAAAGCTGGACGGGTAAACAAGCAAACTCCAATCGTATCAAGAATAGCTGCCCGTATTTGCAGCTGACGGGAGTTATACACCTGGTTTGCCGTACCTAGGGGATCATTGGTTCGAATGGTTTCAAAAGCATTTCCTGCAGTGTGATCCGCACCCATTGGCGATGTCGCATATGTAACACCATTTCCTTTCAATGCGCGAGGATCATAGGCCGGCATCGCCTGCCCTTTAACGACCGGAACTCGTCTGATACCAAAGGCTTGACCAGTAAACGCAGCACCCTGACCTAATATTCTGCCAAGAAAAGTCCCTTTGCCAATCTGCCTGATCATATCCTTTGCACCCTCTTCATCTCCAAAAGGATATACACCTGCCTCCATAGCAACTCCCAAAGCAGCACCGATCTCAATCGTATCCACACCTACTTCATTGCATAAATGGTTTAGTTCTCCAATTGTTTCAAGGTTGGGGATATCCAAATTGGGACCCAATAATGCAAGACTCTCATATTGCAGAGAGGCTACAACTTTTTCACCGTTTTTATAGGGAAATACATTTGAACACTGTATCGTACATCCTGGAACACAGGGTGTACCGCTTCTACCACTACCACCGCGTTCCTTCACCATATCCGAAAACTTAGGCCCTGTCATTTCCTTACAGGCTTCATAAGTTCCCACTGAGAAATTTCGTGTTGGTACAAGCCCAACAGTATTTGCCATGTCCATTATATCTAGGGTTCCATAAAGCTTTCGGTTTTTGCTCTTTGGATCTTCCAGCAAAGCTATTGCAATCTTTTTTACTGTTTCTTTCAGTAGAATCGGATCGTAAAAATCCGTCTTCATTTGTTCATCATCATTGATGACAATAGCCTTAATGCCTTTGCTGCCTAGCAGCGCACCCAATCCACCACGCCCAGCATAACGCACCTGTATACCACTATCATCCACTGATGCTACCCCAGCTGCATGCATTTTCATTTCACCTGCAGGTCCGATACAAATTAAACCAACCTTAGATCCAAATCGTTCACGGAGTATTAAAAAGGTTTGACTTACTAATTCACCTTTCAATTCTGGCATTTTTATAAGTTCCATTTTATGCCTAGAAATATAAAGAACTTGTGTTACATTCTCGTCTGGCAAATCCTCCACAATAATTGCTTTGATTCCCAGATTAGTGATTCGCTTGCCCGCAAACCCTCCTGTATTGCTTTCTTTTACTCCTCCAGTCAGCGGACTTTTGCCTCCTATTGAAAGCTGCCCAGCAGTACTCACCCCTGTATCTGCAAATAAACCCATAGATATGATGAATTTATTTTTCCTTCCCAAAGGCTCACAGGTTGGCGGAACTTCTGTATTTAGAATGTGTGCGATAAAATGGCGCCCACCTATACGTTGTTCTTCTGGAGTTGCAGTCTGTTCTGTTATCTTTCCAGTTCTGGCATTTACACGAATTATCCTTTTCATAATTGCCCTCCTAGCCTGTTCTTTAATCTGAAGGCTTCACAAATAGAATCTATTGCTTTTACTGCCTTTTCATCTAATTCTATTCCATACTTATAACTGTCTTGCTCCTTCTTGTACTCTATCTCACCCGGAATAAATATCTCATCAAATCCTTTTGCCTTCTTCATGCTTTTAATGCTTTTTATATAACCTTCCATATGTTCCTGGAACACTTTTAGATCCATGAACCGGCTAATATCAATTACTATCAGTGATGCGCCTACTCCAGTAGCACCCTCCGGGGTATGAAAACTCTTTAAATTTGGTGCATACTGTGCCCCCGATAGCATTCCTGAAATGATATCGACAGCCAGTGCTATGGCGGAGCCCTTCGGCCCACTCATAGGCAGCAGCGCACCCTTTAGTGCCGCATTAGGATCTGTAGTAAAGTTCCCCTCATCGTCTGTAGCCCAATAATCAGGTATAGTCTCACCATTGCGTGCAGCCTTGCGAATTTTTCCACGTGCAACAACAGAGGATGCCATATCTGCAGAAAACACCATATCATGTCCTGTATATATACCTATAGCAAATGGATTGGTGCCCAGAAATGCCTCTGATCCACCCCAAGGTGCCATCGCAGGTGCTGCATTGCAGCTCATAATGGCAATCATTCCTTCTTTGGCTGCAACTTCTGTATAACATGCAAGTGCACCAATATTATTGGTATTTCGAATTAACACAGATGCTACACCGTATTGCTTTGCTTTTTGAACAGCAGTCTTTACTGCTAAGATTCCAGCTACAGCACCAAGGCCATCTCCCCCATCTATAACAGCGGTTGCTCCTTCATCTACAGCAATATACGCATTTGTTGGCAGAGACAATTGTTTGGCATTGGCCCTCTCCCAAATAGGAGTCAACAGATATGTACCATGAGTGTTAATGCCCCTGGCATCTGCCTTAATTAAGTTCTCTGCAACAATCTCAGCATTTTCTTTAATTTCACCACATGCCTCCAAAACTTCTACAGCACAATCATACAAAGAATTATATATCAGCTTCAAAATATTCCTCCTCCTCATGACAGATATTATTCTTCAACAAGCCCTGCTTCCACAAACTTTGGACCTAAATTATTATATTCAACGCTAGAAATACCTGTAGACAAGGCCTTAGCCTTAATTACTTCTGCATTGACACGGCTCATTGTTTTCTGCAATACCTCTGCACAGTCCTCACGTCGTACTAAAACCAGTCCGTCGTCGTCCCCCACAATCAAGTCACCAGGTTGAATGGACTGACCTCCAAATACTGTAATATAATTTATTAGCCCCAGTGTCCCTTTACCAGTGCCCCGTATACAAAGACCGGTTGAGAATACTGGAAATCCTAACTCTGCAATGTCTTCCTTGTCTCTTATGCACCCTTCTATACATAGTCCACCCAACTTCCTCGCTACAGCACTGACAGACATCAAATCTCCCCAATAACCATATTCCTCTGCTCCTCCAACAGTTGCAACAATTACATCTCCAGGTTGAGCAAGCTCCAATGCTTTGTGCAGCATCATATTGTCTCCTGCAGGACATTGTACTGTAAATGCCGGACCACATACTTTGATTCCCGATGCAATGGGCTTAATTCTAGCACTAATATACCCCTTACGACCAGAAGCTTCATGTATTGTCGCACTCGCATATCCCTTAAATGCTTCAACAATTTCCTTATCAGGCCGCTGGATTTTCGTTCTAACATGGATCATCATGAATTCCCCCTTGATATAAAAATTTAGCCACCCATAACTGCTATGAACAGCATGATTTCTTCATTATTATAGATCAGATCGTGCATATCCAACTTTCTACTACCACGAACTGCAATTAGATTTGAACCAAAGTTTTCAGGGAGCCCTAAAATTGTATTCAGGTCACACACTCGCACAGGTTCTGCAAGTAATATTTCACAGGAGTAGGGCTTAAGCATCCCTCTGCCATCGAATCTAGCCATGCAATCCCTCCAATTTCAAAGAGTAAAATACCCGAGAAGTAAATCGAGGTGATATATCACTTCAATTCTACTGATATTAGTTTAGCATATCATATTGAATTTCGTCAATACTTTTGGTAATATATATACAGTAGATTATAGTATATATAACCTGCAAAATATTTTGCCGATATACTGGCTAAATATTAATGCATTTGTTATAATTTGTAATAGCTAGGAAAATATTAGAATATAGACTCATATCAGATATTTATCCACATACTTTAGGAGGCATTTTATGGTTAAAATTACATTAAGTGATAAAGCTTATCACGCATTAAAGGAAAAAATTATTAATCTTAAGAGCGGCTCGTATTTGAGCGCAAGGCAGTTTGCAAGCGAAATAGGAATGAGCTATACACCCGTGAGAGAAGCCTTCCTGCGTCTTCAGAGGGAAGGTGCTATCAAACAGGTGCCTAACGTTGGTTTTTTTGTAGAAAACATTGATCTGGCAGATCTTTATCAATCCTACGAGGTTCGTGAATGCATTGAGCCCTTTGTATTGAAAAAAGCCTTTAACCGCTTTACACCTGAACATATATCAACTATGCGAGCCATACTAGAAAAGCAGAATAAAAATCTAACACCTGGAAAAATAATGCAGTATATGCGACTTGATATCGAGCTCCATGAAATTATGTTTCGGATTTATGATAACAGACCACTGCTGGAGCTTTACCGTTCTATCCGAGAACAGCATATGTTTTGTTCCAATAAAATTGCAGTTGCCTTTCATGAAGATGCAGTTCTTGAACACAAAACCCTCGTTGATGCCATAGAAGAGGGTGATTTGCCAAAGGCTCTTAATATATTAAATTCACATATAGAAAATGCGAAACAACGCATGAAAGAAGGATATATCAGCGTTATAGAATAGCTATTAAACTTGTTGCTGGCGCATAAGCGTCTTTTTTTCCACAGACTGATATATCTCTGAAATATCAGTCTGTGGAATTAAAATATCCATAATATTAAATTATAAGGAGGGGTTTTTTATGAAGATGCGTTTGAGCAGTTTTGGTTTTGTTAAAGACATCGATGCAATTGCAAGAGAAGGCTTTGACTGCATAGAGATGCATTACAAGGAGATTATTCCCATGGATGAGGGCGAGTTTCGTGCCGCTTGCAAAAAGCTTAAGGACAGTCCACTTACTGCCGAGGTTTTCAACAATCCACTTCCCCTAGATAAGCAGATAATTGCTCCAGAGTTTAAACTAGAAGATTATAGAGACCATATTTTAAAAGGAGCTGAACGAGCAGCTCAAATGGGTGCACGCTTCTGTAATTTTGGAAATGGCCGTACCCGCAGCCTGCCCAAAGAGGGCAATGAAGCAGAATTAATAGCTGCTCGCTCTAAGATTTTGGAATGTATAGCCATGATATGTGAAATCAATTCGCAATATAACATAACAGTATTGCTGGAACCATTGTCCCCTGTTGTCTCCAATTTCATACTGAATATCCCTGATGCCCTTTCACTGGCAGACGAGTTGGGTGTTCATAACCTTAAGCCCTTTATTGACCTGCGGTGGTTCGTTGATGAAAAGCGCTCTTATGAAGAGATCATTACTTATGCCGACCAGATTGAGCATATACATATTGACAATCCGCTGCCTCTTTTTCCGACACGTTATATCCCAAGGATTACCGATGAATTTGATTATGCTCCACTATTCAATGCATTAAAAAAAATCTGCTATAAAGGCATTATCTCTTGCGAAGCAAATGTGTTTGAGGATTTCGATCGTGATTTAAAGGATTTAATGGAATTCTTCAATTATTATGGAATACACTCTTATCGCCTCTAACTTCAGTACTCTATATTCATTCTCAAAAAGCTGACGTAAATACGTCAGCTTTTTCATATATAAAAGCACCGACACAAAATATGTGCCGATGCTCCTAAGTTAAATATTATTGTTTCACTAGCTATTTACTTTGCTTTCTCAAGTTCATTTATAAGGCTGTCTACCAGTTCAGCGCCGATTGCCTGGCGAATTTCATCATAAACTGGTTTGCTCTTCTCAATGAGGGTATCATAGAAAGCTGGTTCAAATTCTACTGAAGTCATGCCATTATCAACAAGAGTTTTCTTGTTATTTTCATTAAGTGCTGACATCTTTTGAGATACAGTTGTTGTTGCTTCTGCAACGGATTCACGTATAGCATTCTGATATGCAGGATCTAAGCTGTCAAACTTACTCTTATTCATTAAGAACTGATTCAAGTACAATATATGGTGAGTATTTACAAGATACTTTTGAACTTCATAAAATTTTGCACTTACATTGGTATCAGTTGCATTTTCTTGAGCTGCTACAACACCTTGTTGCAGGGACAAATAAAGCTCTGGGAATGGTAGTGGCGTAGGATTAGCACCTAAAGCCTTCCAGAATGCCAAATGGAACTTAGCATCCATTGTTCTGATTTTTACACCCTTGAAATCATCAATTGAACGTATCTCTTTATTCGAAGTCATTTCACGGAAAGTTGCTCCCTGAAGGAATCCTAGATTGATCAGTCCTGCTTTTGCATATGCCTTGTTAAGCAGCGCATTGAAAGGGCTGTCGTTAAGTACTTTATCAATTGCAGCTGCATCATACTTTGCAAATGCTAGAGGTAGGTCAAAAACTGCAACCTCTGGAACAAATGGGGTTGTTGGTGCAGTTTGAAGTGATACAATATCAATTTCACCTGCCAGCATTTGCTGCTGCATTTCAGAATCGTTACCAAGCTGCATATTTGGGAAGTATCCAATCTTCAATTTGCCATTTGTCTTTTGCTCTACGAGCTTACTAAACTCTACACCCCAAAGATCGCCGGCAGCGCCAATTGCTGCACCATTTCCGTAAACCAGTTCTATCGGTTCAAGTGCTGCGAAAGGATCCCCTGAAGAAGCTGCTGGAGCCTCTGTCTTAGGTGCTTCGGGAGCGGGTGCCTGTGTTGGTTGCGAGCAAGCTGTGAGTGAGAATACAAGCACTAATGCCAATATGATTGATACTACTTTTTTCATTTTTGTTCCCCCTTATTTTTTATTAAACATAAATGCTGAGAAGGATATGAAAGCCTTGCCAACATAATGCGTTAAGGTAAATGCTGATTTTTTGCTTCAGCTTATTTGATAAGTGCCAAGGTAAGCTGTGGTACATAAGCAATTATAAACAAAGCTATGGTAAATGCGACTACAAAGGGCATTGCTTTCTTTGCTACTGCCATAGGCTCAAGTCCCGTCAAGGTGCCTGCTACAAACAAATCAAGACCAAAGGGCGGCGTAGCTAGACCAACAGCTAGATTTACAACCATTATAACGCCGAAATGTACCGGGTCTATTCCAAGTGCTAGGGCTATAGGCAGCAATATTGGCGCCATAATGACGATTGCCGGACCTGTATCCATAACCATTCCCAAAAAGTAGAATATCATAACAACGATAAATATAAACATTCCCGCAGTGGGGAAAGTATTGAGTACAAAATCCGATATGAGCTGAGGTGCCTTAACCAATGCTAGTGTACGACCAAATGCCGTTGCAAAAGCTAGTACGAAGCAAAGTGGTGCATAAGTTTTTACTGAGTTCTTAAGAAAGCTTGGAAGCTTCTTAATGGGTACACTTTTGTATATGAAAATCGAAACTATAGCAGAGTAGAATACTGATATACATGCAGCTTCAGTCGGTGTCACAATACCACCGTAGATACCACCTAGTACAATGATGGGTGATAAAAGAGCCCAAAAGCTATCCTTGAGCAGTCTCAAGAAACCTTGGCTACGCAGCTCATCCACCTTTGCATGCACCAGCACTTTGTCTTCACCATTGCGCACACTATACCATACAGCATAAGCCATTAGACACAGTCCAATAAAAATGCCTGGTATGATACCTCCAATAAACAATGCGGAGGTTGAAACACCCGTTGCTAGGGAATATAAGACAAATGGTATGCTCGGTGGAATGATAACTCCAAGGCCCCCGGCTGTTGCTATCATACCAGCACAGAAGGTCTTATTATATCCCAACTCCACCAGAAATGGTATTGCCATTGCGCCTACCGCTGCTGTCGTGGCAGGACCGGAACCAGAAATTGCACCGTAAAACAAGCACGTCATGATAGCAGCACATGGCAACCCGCCAGGCATTTTGCCAACAAAATATGCAAATACGTTGAAAAGTTTCCTGGATATACCACCCTCAGCCATTATTACACCTGCAAGTATAAATAATGGAACCGCAATAATCGGTGTGGTATCAGCTCCCGAAAAGGTGTTACGAATCAATTGAGGTATTGGGCTTGCGCCTGCTGCTCCTAAGAGCATCGGCATCATAGCACCCATAGCCATTGCCACACCTATGGGGATGGCTATGGCAAGACATAATCCAAATACTAAAAATACAATCCCTGCCATTTAATTCGCCCCCTTATCTAAAACAGCCATGCGAGCTTCTGCTTCTGCTTCTTTTTTTACAGCTTCTATAGTTGATTCGCCTTTTTTGCCAAAGTTTTTGATCTCATTAATAAGTACTTGTATACTTCTAATCATACCAAGACCAAAGCCTATAATTGTCGCATAGTATACTATGTGCATAGGCCATCCCATAGCTGTAGACGTTTGTCCCATTTTCCTGATGCCTGCAACAACGCCAAAGGAGTTGTAGAAAAACAAAGCGAAAAATCC
>JAQSYB010000035.1 GCA_029256365.1 Clostridia bacterium | reverse complement strand
GCAATATATAAGCCAACATGGTTGAGGGCAAAGGCTCCTACTCTGATAAAGGATATAATATTTGATGCCACGGATAAAATGGTTTCTATGACACCAAATCCTGCTTCTATATAATAATCAGCTGCACCATCCTCATAGAGCTCTTTTTCTCCTCTAATGAAATGATCCAAAGGCTGTTTAAAGACCATAATAAGCAATAACGCTCCTAGAACAAGTAAATAGATCCATGTAGCAAGCCCTATTAGATTCACAACCTTATCCAATATAAATAAAATTAGAACCAAAAAGAACAAATAGCCGGCTACTCCTTCTCTACCAAAAACCCCTTCCTCCAAATCTTTTCTTTTATATAAATTCATCAAGCTGTAAATATAACTTATATTGATCAGCATAATGCCCAAAACGATAGCACTTATAAGCATGGTATTAATATTGTCCATAGGCTTGATGAGCAGATGTTCTATTATCTCTTCATTTCCAAATACACTGCCATACAACAGTCCAAAAAACATTGAACTGATTCCAAGTCTTGCTAATATGCCTCCAAAGGAATCATTTTTCATTGCATATTTCAATAATAAGCCCCCAGCAAATATAACAAAACCTTGCCCCAAATCACCAAACATCGCTCCAAACAAAAGCATGTAGCTTAATGCAAAAAAAGGCGTTGGATCCTTTTCATGATACGTAGGAATACCATACATCTCTACTAACGACTCAAAAGGCTTAAATATCATATTATTTTTCAGCTTCGTTGGGGGCGAATGCCCATATTTCCTTTTTTCTACATCCTCTATCAATAGCATGACTTGATCCTTAAATATGCAATTGATTTGCGATTGGAATATTTCTAAATCACCGACTGGCAGAAATCCAAACAACAAAAACAAATTTTCCCCTATTGCAATTTCTGATTTTATATTCTCAATTTTTTGCTCCACTACCAGCATAGTATAAGACTTTGCTATTACAGGTTCATATTTTTCTCTATGCAGCTGTACTTCTGCTTTTAGCTTTTCAATTTCTTGTTTCATATGAAGCACTTCATGCTGCAGTGTTTTGATAATATTCTCTGTGGTGCCGGCATAGCCCTTAGGAATATCTAGCTTTAATATATTTAATGATACAAAAATCCGCTCTGCATCTTCCTTTAACTCTTTAGGAGTAATTGCAGCTATAATATCACTATCCTCAAAGACACCAAGGTGTATTACTACCGATGGTATATTTTCATAGTTTAGCTTTAGCTTCTTGTACTTTTCTCGAGATAGAGACATCATATCAAAGTCAAAATATCGCAATCCGAGCAGTGTTCCTACATCCAGCCCTTCTCTGCTTGCATGATGCAAATTTGTAATATACTTTTCATTGGTGCTGATAAGCGCCTGAAGCTCTTCAATTCTTTCTATGGTATGCTTTACAGCCTCATAGTTTTTCTTGAAATCCTCCATTAAGTCGTGGTAATTAAAGGTGGGATCGATATAGCGTTTTACTATTTTGGGCTTCATACTCAATAAGTCATGAAAGGCTTTTATGATTCTTTCATCCTCTGAAAAATCCGCCACGGAGGTATAGGGTCTGATATCATTCAGTTCCTGCATCACATCGATATTCGCTTCTGATGTCTTTAACTCAATAAAATTGCTGTTTAACTCTGACAATGCATTCAGAATATGCATATTTCCATTCATTATGACCATTCTCGCTACTTTGTCCAGATCGCTGTTGCTGCCCACTATTCCTACTACCTTCATCTTTTCAACAGCCATATTCTTACACCCCTCCGTTCAAAGTCCGTATTAGGTATTTCTCTGCCTCAGCTTCAGGCATCCCATATCTGATCATCTCAATCATTGAAATCAAGTCCCGTACTTCTATTTCCATGAGTTTTATATATGCGAAGGTCGTAATGATTGTCATGGGATTGCTTCTTTCTACAGCCTTCAACTCGAAATACATATGTCTTTCCAACCGTCTTTCCATAAAGATATCTGTCGTCTCATCATTTTTAAAAAGAAAACTGTATCTTGTCTGTGCCGTCATTTCATAAAATTCATCCAAGCTTTTTGAGTAGCAAAGCTGTTTAATAAAGCTGTCACTTAGTCTATAGCCTATATGAATCGTATAGTTTAAAAGCTCCTCTGGGCTAAGATGATAAAATTTGATTCCTCTATATATCCATTGCAAATTAAGTAAATCAGCCATAATCCCTTGGGCCTTTTCCAGGACTTCTGTATCATGCTTATCCAGCCTATCCCACTCTTTTTGGAGTATTTCATAATAGGACGCGTCTAACACCATTTCAAACCGAAATAGATTTTCCTTGATGTTATTGTCCAGCAAGGGCTGTAAATATCTAAAAAAGGCAGTACCCTCAAAAGCCTCTATGATATCCCTGATATACTTTGCATTAAATACGCGTTCTTCATCAATCTTGCTGTATTTGCCTATAAACACACTATTGCGATAGGGCTTGGTATCCATGCCATTGTATACTGCTCGAGCGATTGCCTTAAGCTCTTCAATTTCATATTTTGCATATAGCGTATTGATAAACCTTTTATAGTTGCCATTGAAGTAATGAATTATTTTATCAATATTATTCAACATCTTTTGCTTGACCAGACTCTCCAAGTTAGCTCTATGCACCTTATTTATATCTATGCTCTCCAGAACCTCTTTATAGGCTGTCTCACTTTTTAGATATCTTGCTACATCAGCAACACTTTTTTGTTCTAGTATGCTTTTATAGTCCTCTATTGATAAAAATTCGCCTTCAAGTGTTTTAATTTTCGTATTTACAGCTGCAAATCTGCTAATGTTGCTCATGATACATTACCTCTCAAAACAACTTATTTTAGGCTGTTAAGTATTTTGTTCCACCAATCAAATGCAATTGCATCAATTTCCAGGCTTAAAATATTCTCCACCTTATCAAGCTTATTGTTTGTTTCTTCAGCTACAGTCTTTGCCTCTTTTTGTGCTTGCCTTACCATCATCTCATAGGTTTTCTTCGCTTCTTCCTTCGTGGCTTTCAGCTGTGCTTCAATATTGTCTAATTCATTCTTATTAGACTGATTTAGCTGCTTAAGCTCGTTCTCTCTCTTATTTCCCAGCTCTACCGCTCTTCTGTCCACTTCAATAATTCTTTTTATTTGTAAGCTAATATTGTTATCCATATATCCACCTGTTAATTCCATATTTGAGTTTATATTCCTCGATTATATCATAGTTATTCCAGTCTTTAAAAATTAGTATACCTTAATGTGTACCTTTATTCCTGATTATATGACAGTGATGGAATAACATCACCAAGTCTCGTATATTATCCACGATTTTATCACTCTAGCACTGATATCCTCATACTTTTATAGTTATTCCGCCTAATCCCTATGTATTCCATAATCCACCATCTGGCAGCGACATCATTCTACATCAAATAATCAAACTTTTATAAATATTTCCATAAATTATTTATAATGACAGTATAATATGATATTATGGTAATATTAAGCAATTTGTTTATGCGGGGTGATTTGTTTGCAGTTTTTCAAAAACAATTTTCTCGAGCTTATAACTGAGGGAGACAAGCTATATATACAAGTCATAAAGCCTGGTTTTGATATTAGAGACTTTAATAATATCATGACTGATTTCCCAGTTATTCATTTGACTAATTTTATCAATTTGAGGAAAGCCTTGGTAGAAGCCACAGGAGAGCTTATACAAATTGGTAATTTTAAGAATCAAATCGAGGTGAATATTTCCAATGACGAAATGCAAGCATCTATATACTTAAACTTAACCCAACAGGAGTTAGATCATGACAAAACAAACTTTGCATCAGAAATTATGCGAAGATTGGATATGTGCGGGGTTACAGAAGGTATAGAAAATGTTTACGAAAAACCGTTATTGGCGCAAACTGAAATCGTAATATCCAAAGGTATTGCCCCTGTGTTTGGCGAGGATGCCAAATTGACATACTTTGAGCTATCAGACAAAAAACCTATTGTAAAAGAAGATGGCTCTGTTAATTACTATGAGCTTAATTTAATTGATAATGTAGTAACTGGAGATTGGTTAGGAGAGCGAATCCCCCCACAAGAAGGAAGGCCCGGCATTACAGTTACTGGCAAATTAGTCCCTGGAAAAAAGGGCAAGGATTTCAAGCTTAAATATGACAGAAAAACCATAAGAGAATATGAAGAAGGCAGCAAAACCATCCTCAGAGCATTGGTTGATGGTGCCGTAAAGTTTGATGGAAATAAAATAAAAATAGATAATCACCTTATTGTTGGCGGAGATGTAGGCTACGAAACAGGTAACATAAGCTTTGATGGATATGTTACGATTAACGGAATCATTAAGGATGGTTTCTCCGTTACTGCAAAATATGATATCTCCATCAATGGCAAAATGGGGATTGGTGCAATCGGCAAGATCCAATCAAAAGAAGGCAGCATTTATATTAAAGGCGGCATCTATGGCAAGAACAGTGCTAGAATTGACGCCAAGAAGAATGTATATGTTAAGTATTGCAATGAATGCACAATTACCGCTGGTGAGGATATCAATATCGGCTTTTATGCCTTAGACAGCAATTTAACCGCTCAGAAGGTCCTTCTTGACCCTAAGTACGGTAAAATCATTGGAGGCACTGTAACTGCAGAGGTTAAGGTTGTTTCTGGTGTAATTGGCAGCAAATATGAGAAAAAAACTGTCATCAATGTTCAGGGCTTCGACAGAAATGCAATTCGCAAGGAATTTGAGGAATTGCTAGAAAAATATAAAGCGCTGCTGCTAGAGGCCAATGCAGTGAAACGCCAAATAGAGGTTTTTGAATATAACCTTTCCGGTGCCGAATATGCAAATATGGATGAATACAACAAGTACTTAAGCAAATATGAAGAGATAATCGATGAAATAAAGATGTTGGATGAGGCTCGCAAAAAACTCCAGCTAACCCTTCAAACAAAAGGCGAGGGAGAGATTGGAATATTCCAAGCTGCTTATCCAGAAACATTTTTGGAAATTAAAAAAATGCAGAAGAAGATAAGCTCAATTATAAATGGTAGCTTTTACGCAGAGAACAGAGAGTTACACCATAACTAAACAGGAGTGAAACTTATGAATTTTCAAATAGATGATGCCAAGCTACATAGATATGATGCGCTGCTGCAAGCAATAGATTTCTTTACTCAAAAGTTTAATATAAATCAACTTTCAGATTATGCCTTTGAGTTTACAAATGAAATACTATCCTTAAACTCATCTGCATTATTTATCAAAGAAGAAGATCACTTCCGACTGGTAAAAGAGAAAAATTATCATATTTGTGATTATACCATTGAGAATACTTTAAAGCTGCAGATGATTGCTACCTTATTTGGCAATGTAATGACCACGGGCTTTGATAAATATTTTAAGAAGCAAGATATCGCAGCCTTTGATGCAAAAATGATTATACCCCTTATCATCAAGGATCTTCTATATGGATTTATCATCACCAAGGACAACCTGGATGAAAGCATGGTACATGATGACATGCTTATGTCAAAGGCATTGATGCAGCTGATTAATAACTCCCTGGAGTCTAGTAAAAACTTCATAGATTTACAACATACAAACAATCAGCTTGACCAAAAAATCTTTAATCTGTTTTCCATCAGTCAAAGCTCTAGAATGCTTTTGTCAGAGTTAGATATTAACAAGCTGTATTCTCTAGCGATAGATATATTCAG
Organism: Clostridia bacterium; assembly: GCA_029256365.1. GTDB lineage: Bacteria > Bacillota > Clostridia > Lutisporales > Lutisporaceae > GWB2-37-7. The sequence continues at coordinate 4,841 of JAQSYB010000035.1, read as the reverse complement.
CGAGCTTACATGCAGCCGAATTACATCCTTTGGATTATATGATGAAATAAAAGATAAAGTTGTATTAAGAGGCTATCGCGATGTATTTTCTTCTACGAAGCGTCAGATGGACTTCGAACTGCTGAGCAGCAGCTACAAGGGCTACAAAGCGGTTTTCCATTACCGCGAGGACAAGGAAATGCTGCAGCAAATATTCAAAAACTATGAGGATTTCAAGCACCTAGATGCTGAGTATATTATATTGATCGTTAAGGATCGAGTTTTAGGTTTTGTTACAATTAGTAAACCTGTTAATGATAGAGCTTATGATCAAGCTCTTTTTGAGCTTATTGAAAGCCTAGCAGCCTCCACATATATATCCTTTAAAAATGCCATCTATTTCAATGAGATTGATAGACAGCGAAAGTCAACACAACAAAAACTGCATATCTTAACCAATCTTAGTACATTAATAAGAAATATAAACAGCTGTACAACAATTGAAGAGCTTTGCGATATTACATTAAAAACCTTGCATTATAGCTTTGGTATCAAAAAGGCTTTTATTGCATTGAAAGAAGATGATGATTATATCATCAAAGATCAAGTAGGCTTTGAATTAAATTGCAATGTATTGGAGACGAATCATAGATGGCAAAGTATTCGCACAGATTCTTATGTTAGATATACTGCCGATGAAGCTGTAAGTTTTCTGCCAGAATCACTTCTAGATCATGCAGAATCAAACAACTGCTTGGTCATCTGCCCTATCAGTATTGGGAATGCAGACCTAGAAGATGAGCAGTCACCCTTGGGTTATCTGGTTGTGCTGCAAACACCAAAAAATCTAAAGGAAGAGGAAGTCATGCTCATTGAGACCATGGCTTCAAGCATCACTCCGATTATAAGCCACCTACAAGAAATAAAGCAAATTAAAAAAGAATATATAATCAATCAAAGAGAGCTATTTATAAATAACTTAAATACGAAGCTTTCCAATAAAAATAAGTATTCTATGGATTTTTATATCTATTATAAAAAAATGATACAATTGCCCTTTGAAACCATCGACTTAAATCGATATAATCAGTATGAGCACTTTTATTTTGACAATATGTTGATAATTTTAAGCTACGACCAGCTGCAGCTTGATCAGTTTGATGAAATCATAGATGCCTGTGACTCAGAAGATGCAATTGGCAAACTTAAAAATGCATATTTACAGTGTATTTAAAGGAGGACATTCATTGCTTAACACAATAATTTTTGATTTAGACGGCACCCTTTTACCCTTGGATATGGATCATTTCATGCATATCTATTTCAAGGAAATGGGCATTGCTTTTCAAGATATGATCGAACCCAAAAGGTTGGTTGATAATGTATGGAATGCGACCAATGTAATGGTTAACAATATTGAATATCGAACCAACGAAGATGTCTTTATGGAAAAGTTTCAAACATTAATAGATGGTGATTTAGATACATACCTTCAGCGTTTTGACGAGTTTTATGACAAGGGCTTTCTAAAGACCAGGTCAGCAGTGTCCCATATGCCTCTAATTGTTGAAGCTGTTGAGCTTCTCAAGCAAAAAGGCTACCAAACAGTTTTAGCCACCAACCCACTTTTCCCTAGAAAGGCTATTATCCATAGATTGAAGTGGGCAGGCTTTCAAGAAGAAGATTTTAGCTATATCACATGCTATGAAAACAATCACTATTGCAAGCCTCAAATACAGTTCTACGAAGAAGTACTCCAGGAGGCAGGTAAGAGTGCTGTGGAATGCATGATGGTTGGCAATGATGTTGAAGAAGACATGGTAGCAGGCAAGCTAGGCATGCAAACCTACCTGATTACCAATCATATCATCAAAAGAAGCACAGAAGACATCTGCTGCACATATCAAGGCGGCTATGAAGACTTCTTACGTTTTGCACAGGAAATAAAATCATTGAAATAAAAATAAGAATCCCGATTGATGAATCGGGATTCTTATTTATTTTATACCTTTAATCTATGGTAGCTTTTTTTGCCCTTCTTGATTATGGTCTTGCCCTCTGTAAAGTCCTTCTCCGTAATATTATGCTCTATGGTTTCAATCTTTTGCTCATTTACTGTGATTCCACCTTGCGTTACAAGTCTTCTAGCCTCACCCTTAGATGGAGCCAATCCTGTCAGCACCAATGCATCAAGTATATTAATTCCTTGAGCCAGCTGCTCTAAGCTGATTTCTGTGGTTGGAATAGACTCAGAGTCTCCCCCACCTCCAAATAATGCCTCCGCAGCCTGCTGCGCTTTTGCAGCTTCTTCCTCCCCATGAATGATTTTAGTCATTTCAAAGGCAAGGGCTTTCTTTGCCTCATTGATCTTTTCACCAGGCAGGCTGCCTAATCTTCTAACTTCATCCATTGGAAGGAAGGTCATTAGAGCTAAGCATTTTTCTACATCAGCATCGTCAACGTTTCTCCAGTATTGGTAGAAATCATAAGGTGATGTTTTATTCGGATCAAGCCAAATCGCACCTGCCTCCGTCTTGCCCATTTTCTTTCCTTCACTAGTTGTCAATAGTGTAAAGGTCATGCCATAGGCTTCCGCACCTTCTACTCTTCTGATCAAGTCTGCTCCTGCTAATATATTAGACCATTGGTCATCTCCACCTAATTGGATTTTACAGCCGTGTCTTCTGTATAGCTCCAAGAAATCATATCCCTGCATAATCATGTAGTTGAATTCCAGAAAAGAAAGTCCTTTCTCCATTCTACTCTTGAAGCATTCAGCCGTGAGCATTCTATTGACTGAGAAGTGTACACCTATTTCCCTTAAAAAATCCACATAATTTAAATTTAACAGCCAGTCGGCATTATCAGCCATAATCGCTTTGCCGTCTTCAAAATCAATGAATTTTTCAAACTGCTTCTTAAAGCATTGAGAATTGTGTTTGATGTCTTCTTTTGTAAGCATTTTTCGCATATCTGTTTTTCCGGTAGGATCCCCTACCATAGATGTACCTCCGCCAATTAAAGCGATAGGTCTGTGACCTGCTCTTTGCATATGTGCCATAGCCATTACAGTCAGAAAATGTCCTATGGTAAGACTATCCGCAGTGGGGTCAAAGCCTATATAAAAAGTAACAGACTCCTTTCCCAAAAGCTCTCTTACAGGTTCCTCATGTGTCACCTGCTGTATAAATCCTCTTTCCTTTAGAATGTCGAATGCATTCACTTTATTCATATTGCACCTCCTATAATATTTTCAAAAAACAAAAAGAACCTTCATCCTGCAAGGGACGAAAGGTTCGCGGTACCACCCTAATTGATTGCATATTGATACAATCCTCTTATTTACGAGTACATACATACTCTCTTCCTATATAACGGTGGAAGCGTCCGGCACAACTTACATGTTCATTTCTCAGTCTGCAGCTCAAGAGTGTATTTCATATTGTACCCATATCAGCTTGCACCTACCGCCGACTCTCTGCAATGTAGCAACAACACTACTTTTCTCTATCATAGCTTTTCATTTCTATTTTGAATTAGTATATTATATAAATACTATTATGTCAATATACTATGAATTAATTCTTTATGTTGCATCAATATTAAGGTAAAATTGAATAAGCAAATAACGTGGGGTGCAAAATATGATGAATAAATCTCAAAGGGCAGATGTTGCCCTATTATTGGTTACAATATTTTGGGGAGCTGGCTTTCCCATTACCAAATTCGCATTACAGACCATACCGCCTCTTTACCATATCGGACTTCGATTTTTAATTGCAGCAGTACTGCTTTCTATCATATTCTTTCGAAAATTTAAAAAAATAGATAGAAGCATTCTAAAGCCTGCCCTTATTATGGCAGCGCTGTTGTTTTCAACCTATGCATTGCAGACAATTGGACTATTATACACTACAGCCTCAAAATCCGCCTTTTATTCTGGTTTGGCAGTGTTATTTGTGCCAATCATAACTCTCGTTGCTTATAGAACAACGATAAACTTAAATACCCGTGTCAGTATTATCTTGGCTGTTATAGGGTTATTTTTATTGTCCTATTCTGGTACAGATTTGTCATTTAATATGGGAGACTTTATGACACTCCTTTGCTCAGCGACTTATGCAATGCTTTTGCTTTTGACCACAGAGTATGTCAAACATCATGACGCAACACAGCTGTCTATTGTTCAAATGTATATTGTAGCGATATTTGGATTTGCTGCTGCCTTGGTATTTGAAAGGTGGAATACGCCTATGTCTCCACTCAGCTTTCACTCACTTATATTCTCTGCCGTACTTTGCACTGCCTTTGCCTTTTGGATGCAGGTCACAGCTCAGAAATTTACTTCAGCTTCTCATGTAGCTCTAATTTTCACTATGGAGCCAGTATTTGGTGCATCCATTTCATGGCTGTTGTTAAATGAGCGTTTGGGGCTTAAGGGTTTTATAGGCGGTGGATTTATCATATCTGCAATGCTCATTTCAGAATTTGACTTCCTTGCACTAAAAAATAAAATTATGACAAAGTTAAAAGAAAATGAAAAATCCTTATAAAAGTCAAAAACATGCAATGACCTGTTAATTTCTGACAGCCCACTGCTATTATATTTTTCCTAAAAAGAAAGACAATAATATATATAAGTATTTTTGTTTTGAAAGGAGTAATATAATGAGAAATTATAAAAGGCAGATGGTTTTCATACTTGTAATCGCGCTGGTAATCTCGAGTTTGGCAGCATGCTTGCCTCAACCAGCAAGAAGACCTGTACCAAATGATACAAATAACTATAGAACCAATACCAATACGGATATTCCATACACTGCACAAAACAATCAAAATATGAACGGCAATAATACAAAGGG
>JAQSYB010000034.1 GCA_029256365.1 Clostridia bacterium | reverse complement strand
TTTTTGCACTGTATACAATGCTTTTATTTTTAGTATACTTTGTCTTATAATTCTATTTTTGCTACGATGCCATATTCCTTATTGTTGGATTCAGCCTTTACAAAATCCCATTTGCATGGAATTCCCATGTCCTTAGCCAATCCTTCAAAGGTATACATCATGATCCCTGCGTCGATGTAATTCTCTTCTTTTTCAGGGTTCAAAACTGCTAACTCTGCGCCGCCGTCTTGAAGTATCAGTCTGCAAGGCTGTATATTTTTATAGGAAGGCGCATTTCTTACATATAGGAATATGTCTGCTACGCCTCTGCTCTCCAATTCTGCATAAGTCGCTGCATTTCCCCATTGATATAAATAAGCGATTTCCCCAAGGGAAAGTCTTGCTTTGTCTGAATCTGCAGCATCACTTACTTTTATTCCATAAGGGTCTTGCTTATGTGAGGAAGATTCGTGTGTTACACTCATACGTGATGTTTGATGCTTCGCTTTATCATCAGCCATTCCAAATGCCAAAAGATAATTGATGCTTCCAGCATGGCCTTTCAACAGCGCTGCCTTCATGTCATCAGATACTTTTCTAACATTAATCCAACAACTGTCTAGGTTCATTTCATAAAGCTTCTTAACCATGGACTGCATATAATATGCACCAAAGAATTCAATTTCAGGCTCTTCTTTTGAAATAGCAAGTCCAATATAATGCGGGCTTTTAATCATAACCCCATTGTAACCGCCAACACCCTCTAGTGCTTTAAAAACATCATCACCATTTTCCAGCATAACAAATGAGAAACCTTTTTCTACACCAATACTATCGTTAACTTTTCCTAAATATGCATTGATATCATTGATAACCTTTTCTTCCAAACGAGTTCCTTCATAATCTCTTGTTGATAAAATATTCGCTGTAAATTCTCTAAAACTCATAATTCTGCCTCCTTCTAACAACTCTGTTGATATAATATTAATACAACCTGAATCAAATAACAATAATAGTTTGTTATTTAACCCACTAGAGTATTCTATATCACACAAAGAAACTCCTTGCACAACAGAGGATTCCAGCTTAGCGTTTGTCAAACAACACCTCTGAATAGCTGCTGGTTGTGCCCTCTAGCAACGAAGATGCCTGCCCCTTAAGGTGCTTATCAAAGAAGTCTAAGGAATAAGCATTTACAGTTTTAATGCATTCCAAGGAGTCAACTGTACCAACCCCAAGCATTCCAGAAAGGAAGGGTGAAATTCTTGGTAAATCTGTAAAGTTCAAATGTCCTGAATCCTTTATGCAAACAGAATATGCTGCATCAGTTGCATTTTCAAAAGCTTTGATATTGGACTGATAGCTTGTGCGTTTTGCCTCTGGGCTTTGAAATAAAGAACCATACATCAGCATAAGGGGTTTGTCAAAGCTTTCATCGGTGATAATATCTGTACCATCACCCTTCACCCCTTTTATATCTCCTATCATCGTTCCATCTAGAACTACTACAGCCTTTATATCCTCTCGGTCCCTGCAAACCTGCGCTGCTGCGGCACCACCTAGAGAGTGTCCGAAAAGTCCTATTTTTGTCAAATCCATATGCCCAATTAGCATTTTTGCTTCATTGCCAAGATTTCCCGAAGCCAAGCTGTCAATTACAAGCTCTATATCTGCTGCTCTCAAATCAAGCCAGTCATGGGTAATTTGAAAGGTCTTGCTTGCATCTAAATTATCTGTCTGAACCTTCATGGCATCATTGAGAAACTCCGAACTTGCAGGGATACTCTCTCCATCTGCGAAGGAAGTGTAAAACGCTTGATACGTATGGTCAATACTGGCTACAATATAGCCGTGACTAGCCAATTCTCTGAAGGTTGAAGCATTGCTCATGCGTACACCAAAGGCACCATGAGAAAATATCAACACTGGATAATCCTGCTGCTTTGTTGAGATTGGAGCACCGCTAATGTCGTTCAAGCTTTCTGTCTCAAGCTTTTCTGTGGGATACCAAAATTGTACCGCAACCTTACGCAATACTCCCTCTTCCTTTGAAAATGCTTCCATACGATTTCTGTCTGTAAAGTCACTGGCTATGGTGCCAACATGATAGCTGCCAGTAGGTTCTGGAAGTGGATAAAAGGGTATTACTACTGTAGGAATCAATACACATATTGTTAACAGCAGCAATCCAAATATGCGACCTGCTCCTGCTAATATGCGGCGTCTTGGTTGATCAGACCTATGATGGAATATCCGCATAATTGTAATGAGAAAAGTGGCAATTGTAAATATATACAATGGTATGAATCGCAGTCTAACAGATTCATTGTCTATGAATAAATGCAGTACTAGAAAAACGACTGCGCTCAAGGGCATAAAATCTAAAAACCTTGGAACCCGCTTAACAGGCAGCAGTGCCCAAATAAGCACCGGAATATTTGCGGCTATAATGAGTACTTCTAAAAGTGTTAGCATAATAAAAACCTCCTGAAATAATTTCTTATATACCCATTGTAGCGGGCAGGAGGTTTTTACACATCTATCTACAGTAACAAGTTAAGTCATATTACCCTATGACTTGGGTCACATGCTTTTATTTTCAATGGCATATAGTGTCAGTTTGCTTCGGTCATTTACTTCAAGCTTCGCATAAAGATTGCTGATATAGTTTTTAACCGTGCCTTCTGAAATATAAAGTGTTTTCGATATTTCAATATTAGACAGCCCTTTTCCTACTAACTGGAGCACATCCTTCTCGCGGCTTGTAAGCTCTTCAATAAGCTTTGTCTCCGATGCAGCAGGATTGTATCCAGTAATATGAGAAATCACCTTTGCAGCAATTTCCGGCTGCATAATGGAATTTCCCTTATGCACATCTCGAATGGCACCGACGAGCTTTTCCGAGGAAAGATCCTTGAGAATATAGCCCACTGCTCCATTCTTCAATGCTTCAATAATAAACTCATCATCATCAAAGGTAGTCAGAATAATAACCTTTATATTCGGATACTGCTTTTTGATGATTCCAGTACATTCCACACCATCCATAAGTGGCATACGTATATCCATCAATACTACATCAGGCTGGGCTTCTGCTATCTTGTCCAAGGCATCTCTACCATTTTCAGCTAGCTGAACTACAGTTAAGTCTTGCTCTAGCTCAAGTATCGTCTTCAGTCCTTCTCGCATCAAACGTTGATCATCTGTTATCATTACTTTGATTTTCATAGCTATGCCCCCTCATAAGGTATTGATATTTTTATTTCAAAACCATTGCCATAAGAGCTTGAATACGCAACACTTCCATTTATGCTTTCGATTCTTTCCATCATTCCCTGTATACCAAAGCCTTTTTTTATATTGGTACAGCCTATCCCATTGTCCACAATACACAATTCTATCAGGCGATTTCCTTGTTTTATAAGAATTTCTATTTCACTGGCCTTCCCATGTCTGATAGAGTTTGTAATGCCTTCCTGTATCACTCTAAATATCGCAACTTCTATTTGAGAGGATAGCATAATATCCTTTGGAAGCATGTTGTTTAGTTTGATATCTACCTTGGTATTTTCCATGGTATCCTTGATCATTGATGTGATGGAAGCAAAAAAGGATTTATCCTCCATTGCTTGAGGTCGCAATGCCTTTATGGTGCGTTTGATATCATGAAATCCGCTTCTTGACAGCTCCTGCGCTTTTTCCAGTTCAGGGGGCAGCCGAGAAGGATCCATCGCTGCCAGCTTTTTACACGCTTCTAGTTGAACAATCAAGTTCGTTAGTGTGTGCGCTAGGGTATCGTGAATTTCTCTCGCCATTCTTGTTCTTTCTTGCTCAACCGTAAGTTTTTGGGCGGTAGCAGAGTTTTCAATAAGCTTCTTATAGGCTTCCTCCAACTCCAGATTAATCCGTGCAAGCTTTTGTCTTTCACGAACCTGCAGCTTTACAAGATAACTCATTCCCATAACAAATGCTGTAGAAACAGCATAAGAATACAGCATTGGCACAATTGTCTCTATAAGACCCCCAATGCCATTTCTCCACCCATAAATTAAAAACTCTGAGACAATGAAAATAACTGCTGGGGAAACGGCAAAAATAAAGGGATAAATGATAACCGTTTCTGATATGAAGACATAAAAATAAAGAGTGTTCACATCGGTTTCTCCAAAAAAACCAATGCTAATAATCAGTGCTGTTTCAGCCAAAAGGCTTAACCAGACATATTGAATCGGTCTTTTTCCAGAAGCCAGATAATAGTCTCTAGAGTAATTTATTAAAAATAAGAGCAAAACAAGGGGTATCAGATATTTTAATTTTTCAAAACTATTATTTGTTATGAGTAGCACTGTAGCAGAAAAATGGGTAAATAGCTTCAGCCATTTTGTAATATTTCCAAATTGCAAATCCTTTGACATATGCCCCTCCCCCGAGATCATTTCTCCAACAAGTGTTAAATATTACCTTTATTATATTCTTAATCCTGATTCTTCGCAAATCGAATCCCTCTGCTCATCATATTAGCAAAGGGATTCGCAATTTTTTCTAGCAGCTGAATAACTCATGATTCACTTATCCTATTTATCTATTCAGCAAAGCATTTTCTAGTTGTTTTAATGCTTGTTCTACGATAGAACGGGGACACGCTAAATTGATGCGCTGAAATCCACATCCCTCATACCCATAGGTAGCTCCTCCATTTAACCAAAGCTTCGCATCTTCCTTCAAAAACAATTCTAGTTCTTCTTGCTCCATGCCTAAGCCGCTAAAGTCAACCCATAGCAGGTAGGTAGCTTCGCTATCTATCACTTGAATCATTGGAAATTTCTCAGCTGCAAATTTCTGCACCAATTTCTTATTTCCTTCTACGTAATCCAGCATTTCCTCAAGCCACTGTTCCCCTGTGTTATATGCAGCCTCAGAACCAACAATTCCAAAAATATTGGTCATGCTCAATGCAATGCCTTCAAGGTATGTATTGTACTTTTTTCGAATGGACTTGTTTTCTATAATAATATTGGATATATGCAGTCCAGCTAAGTTAAAGGTTTTACTGGGGGATGTACAGGTAATGCAGATGTTGGAGTATTCAGGTCCAAGGCTGGCAAAGGGTATGTGCTTTTTGCCTTTGAATACCAAGTCATGATGAATCTCGTCTGCCACAACTAAGACATGATGCTTCAGACAAATATCACCCATTGCTGTTAGTTCTTCCCTTGTCCATAGACGTCCAACTGGATTGTGGGGACTGCATAAAATAAATAGCTTTACCTGATTGTCAACTATCTTCTTCTCAAAGTCCTCCAAATCTATTTCATAACGGTTATTCTTTCGTACCAAAGGTGAGTTTATCAGCTTACGTCCATTGTTCACAACCGCATCACTAAATGGGTTGTATACCGGTCGCTGAATTAAAACACCTTCCCCAGCTTTTGTATAGGTCTGCACAGCAAAATGAATGGCTGGAACAATTCCAGGAACGATGGTGATCCAATCCTTCTCAATCTTCCAAGCATGACGGCGATCCATCCAATCCATTACTGCAGCATAATAGGAATCTGTCGGCTTCGTGTATCCAAATACACCATGCTCAACTCTTTGTTCCAAAGCCTTTATCACCCCTGGGGGAGCTTTAAAATCCATATCTGCTACCCAAAGAGGCAAAACATCCTCCTGCATTCCATGTTCTTTCATGGTATCCCACTTTATTGACCCGGTATTTTTTCGATTGGTTATTTCGTTAAAGTTCATTTTTCACACTCCTTATAAAAATCACTTTTACTTCATACTTGTCCTATGTGGTGCAAACTCCAAGATCAGTTATATTAAATCTAATTATTGCTTTTGTGATGCATTCATATTATTAGAAGGTTTCTTCATTTTTTTACGAAATCCCTTTCTATTTACAGTAAAAAAAATAATTGTATTGGCCTAAACCAATGCAATTATTTATTCAGTCACCCTCATGGATTTTATCTATCAACGAAACGGTATCCAATACCAACCTGTGTAAGAATAAACCTTGGGTTGGCTGTATCTCTTTCAATCTTACGCCGCAGACTTGCCATAAATACACGAAGACTTTTTGCATCTCCAGTTTCACCATATCCCCAAATTTGATTCAATATATAGTTGTGTGTAAGCACTTTGCCTCGATTTATAATTAATAGCCTGAGGAGCTTATATTCCATTGGTGTCAAGTGGACTTCTTCATCATCTACAAAGACCAGTCCTTTTGTATGATCTACTGCCAAATAGTCACAGGTGTATATTTCAGAATTAGCCGGATTTGCTATATTATTAAGCTTTCGTTGTGCAACTCTTATTCTCGCAAGCAGCTCTCCCATGTGAAAGGGCTTTGTCATATAATCATCAGCACCCAAGTCAAGGGCCTTGATTTTTTCACTTTCTTCTTCACGGGCAGATACAACAATAATGGGAGCATTGCATTTTTCTCTTATCTGCCTGATTACCTCCATACCATCCATATCAGGCAAGCCTAAATCCAAGAGAATAATGTCAGGATTATTTGCATAAAACAATGAAATGGCTTCTTTCCCCGTGACTGCAGAAATCGTTTTATACCCTTCATCTTTTAAATATATTGTTGTAAAAGACATAATATATTTATCATCCTCAACAATTAATATTGTAATATTGTCTTCCATTATTCTGCCTCCATATATGGTATTGTAAAAGTAAAAAGTGCTCCGCCAAGATGTGACTTACCAGTGGAAATACTTCCTCCGTGGGCTTTCACAACGGCCTTGCAAATTGCGAGACCTAGCCCGATACCCTTTTTCCCATCAGCCCCTGTCTTGCCGCTGGTTACAAAGGCATCAAACAAGTTTTCATGGATAGAAGAATTGTTTTCAGTTCCCATGCCTCCATCAGCAATATTGAATTCTACATAGCCATCCTTTAGATGAATAAAAAGCTCAATTGGGCAGTTCTTCGAAGTGTGCTTGACTGCATTATCCAATAGATTAACCAATACCTGAACGATCATTTTGCCATCCATAGGTACTGTAATTACCTCTTTCGGCAGAGTTATCTTAAAGGGTCTTTTGCTCAATCCGACAACATGGGTAACTGCATCGCTTACAACATCATCAATTACCTCCACCTGCTTATTGACCTCCAATTTGTCATTCTCAATTCTTGTCATGTTTAGTATGTTTTCCACAAGTGTGGTCAGCCAAACAGCTTGCTCATTGATATCTCCCGCCAAGCTCTCAATACTTTCACGATCCAGGCTTTCATATTTTTGCATGATGTAACTGCTTGCCCCTGCGATTCCAGCAAGGGGTGTACGCAAATCATGTCCTATGCTGCGCAAAAGATTGCTTTTCAGATGTTCTCTTTCCATAGCGATTCGAGTATTTTCGCGCTCATTATAGACAAACTCCCGGTCTAAGGCAATTCCTATTTGTGCAGCAAGTGCATTGACAAGCCATTCCTGCTCCATATTTAAATTTTCATTCTTATCATATACCTTAAGTGTCCCTATGCTTTTCGCTATTCCCATGATTGGAAGCTCCATGCTTCTTTCAGTATCTGAAGGGATAAAGTTATCACTCCTATAGATCTGATGCCTTTCATCTAATTCAACAATGCTATCATAGCCCGTATATTCTTTGATACATTGTATGCCTTGATGTACAATATTATATTCTCCCGTTACATTCAGAAGTCGTTGTGTCAATTCATAGAGCAGCTTTGCAGTTTGCTCATTTTTCTGAGAAATTGTTAGCTGTCGTTGAAATCTTGCTGTCAAGCTTGAAGATATCACAGATGCTATAAGGAAAAAGAACATCAATGCGATATCATTGCTGTCATTCATTGCAAAGGTATGAAGAGGCTCTGTAAAGAAATAATTGAATACCGCTACACTTATGCAGGAAGCAATAATTCCGAATAGATACCCTCTTGTAAATGCCGTTACAAGCAATACTCCAACCATAAAAACCATTAGGATATTTTCTTTATCTACCTCCAATTGGCTTAATACCATAGAGCTTACCATTGTTCCTATTATAATAAAGCTTATGCTTAAATAATCTTTTCCCTTCATACCATCACCTCACAATGATATTCTATCACACATTATTTAATCAACTTTAAGATTCTTTCCACATCATTGTGATGCCCCATAACCATAAGGTGTTCATCTACTCCAAACTTATGATCTGCTGATGGCAAAGGCAACACTTTATCCCCAACTATTGTTGCAAGTATGCTTACATGGTATTTTACTCTAAAATTGACTTCTTTAATACTTTTCCCTATCCAACTGTCTGCAGGTGGTATCTCATAAATTGAAACATCCTTTGTAAGTTCTATATAGTCAAACAGCTTATTTGCGCTGTACCGTACTGCCAGTTTTTCTGCGATATCTCGTTCTGGATCTATCACCTCATCAGCACCATTGCGCAGTAAGAACTTAACATGAATATCTCTACTAGCCTTGCTGACAACATACTTTGCCCCTATTTCCTTTAGCAGACTTGTAATTTCTAAGCTGCTTTGAAAATTGCTTCCTACGCAGACAAAACACAAATCAAAATTTCCTATACCCAGTGAGTGAAGAACATCTTCCTTTGTGCAATCCCCAATTTGTACACTTGTAGCCAAAGACAAAAATTCTCTTAGATTTTCTTCATCTTTGTCAACAACCATGACTTCATTTCCTAGCTCAATCAGTTTGTGGCATAGATGTCTGCCAAATCGTCCAATCCCTATTACTAAAATTGATTTCATATTAAAACCTCTATCCTATATTTATTTTTTCTACTGGATTTTGAACAGATGATGGAATTCTGTGTTCTGCAAATATCAGAGCAAAGGAAAGACTTCCAACTCTACCGAAATACATAAGTATAGCGATAATTACCCTTGCAAAACTACTTAGATTACCTGTAATTCCCGTAGAAAGACCTACCGTACCAATTGCAGATACGACTTCAAACAAAACATCATTCAGCTCTAAGGTAGAATTTGTTGCGCTTATAAGAAATGCCGCAGTCAAAGTAAAAAACAAATTGACTGAAACCACTGCTGATGCCCTTTTTAGCACATTGTCTTCCAGTCGTCGTCCAAATATATTATCATTTTTTGTATTCATCAGACTTGACCATAAAGAGATTAGTAAAACCGCTAATGTGGTAGTCTTAATCCCGCCGGCAGTTGAACCTGGACTGCCGCCGATAAACATTAGTACTAAGGTGAGCAACTTGCTCGCTGGTGTTAACGCTGATGTATCAATTGTATTAAAACCTGCTGTTCTTGGAGTTACAGCAGCAAATATCGATGCGATTACTTTTTCACTTACCCCCATATCAGAAAGCAGATTTGCATTTTCAAAAATATAAAAACCTATAGATCCCAATGCTACAAGAATAGCCGTCATGGTTAAAACTATTTTTGTGTGCAATTGGTACTTCCTAAAGCGATGCTTATTTTTGACAATATCATCCCATACAAAGAATCCAATTCCACCAATTATAATTAGAATAATTATGGTCAGGTTTACAAACACATCACCTGAAAATGATGTAAGTGATGAGTATTTTCCATATCTGCCCATCAAATCAAATCCCGCATTGCAAAATGCTGATACAGAATGAAAGATGCCGTTATATATTCCTGTTGCCAGTCCCATCCGGGGGACAAATCTGATTGCTAGAATAATTGCCCCTATGCCTTCAAACAATAAGGTACCAATGAGTATTTTTTGCGTCAATCGTACAATACCGCCGATATACATGGTATTCACACTTTCACGCAGCAATCCCCTTTCTTTCAGTCCTATCTTCCTTCTTAACACAAAGGAAAACATCGTAATCGTTGTCATAAATCCCAAGCCGCCAACTTGTATCAATAATAAAATCACCACCTGCCCAAAAACCGACCATTGGGTGTAGGTGTCAAAGACTACAAGTCCCGTTACACAAGTAGCAGAAGTTGCCGTAAAAAAAGCATTGACAAGTCCTGGAGATAAATTGCTGCGGCTTGATATGGGTAAATACAATAGCAATGTACCTATGGCAATTATAATCAGATATCCAATAGCGATCATTTGAGGATAGGTTAGTGATTTTAATCTTCTTATAAACACATTCATGAACTAATTTCCACCCCTTGCAGTACAGCCTGACAAAGCATCTGAGCCGTAATCCCCTCATCTAATTTATAAAGAATCCCTTCACTAATAAACATGTTCTCATTTCTTCTGTCGTTGCAAATACCAATCATTGTTTCAATGCTATATACTTTCTTCCCGATTTTACACAATACAATATTGTCTGCATCCTTGTCAGATAAGGCGAACATATAACGAAGGTCCTTATCCTTTTCAAAAAGAAATGGCTCATTTAAGGCAAGTACTCTCACCCCTTTGCTTTCCAATAGCGTAGTGACTTGCTTTGCCAAATCGGTTTTCCCTAATACAATTGCTGAGTAGGATGTTTTGCTGCCATCAATTCTCAGTGCATTTCCAGCCAAAAATTGATCCAGCTTTGACATAAGATACCCAAAATAAACAACGGGAATCAGCAAGACAATGACCAATAGTATCCACATATATTCACCTTCTCACGAATTACTTTACTGTATTATTCTACTTTCTTTCATATAAAGATTGTGTTAATACTCTCTGTATTGATATAAGTAAAAC